>JAGGXT010000215.1 GCA_021162905.1 Candidatus Odinarchaeota archaeon
ATTTTAAAAGTAAGCATATCATCTAAAAAATCATATGAGTATTTTTTCACAACCTCTACTCTTTTTGTGATTTGTTCTTTGTTTTTTAATATACTCCCTTTTTTTAGTATCTTGCTGTTTTCTGAGATAGTATCCAAAAAGCTGAGTGATTTATAAATTAAATCAGTGTGACTTTCTTTTAACTCTTAAACAATAAAACATTGTTATATCATTCATTCTTTATATATGTTACTTTTCTGAAAATTTCGTAGAATTTTTCGAACAAATATAATACTACAGATTTTCAAATGTAGAAATAGATTTATTTATTCCAAAGATAAGTTTCTATATTGAGTATATCATATTCTTTCACAAAAAGTAAGAGGAGTGTCATATGAGCTCACAAATTGAAAAAGATATTAAGGAAATAAAAAAACGACTTGATGCTTTATTTGTTATATCTCAAAACATCCTTTCTCTACTTATCATGGAGGAAGAGCCTCTGCCTGATGAAAAAGAGGCGATAAAAAGAAAAGAGGATTTAATTGACGAACAGACTCTAATTGAGGCGCTTAAACGTTGACATTTAGTATTTTAATTAAAAAATCTGCATTCAAGTTTATTTCGCAGCTTGATAAAGAATATAAGCAGAGGATATACGAGCTGATAAGAACAATAAAAGTGGCACCAATTCCAGCAAGATTATTTGATGTAACGAAGCTTAAAGGGTACAAAAACACCTATCGCGTAAGACTTGGAAAAATGAGAATTATATATGAAGTGGATTGGTCTCAAAATGTTATTATAATTCATTTCGTAGGTTATCGCAAGAAAGCATATAAATAAAAAGTAAAAATTGTTCTTCAAGCTTTATAAAATACAAGGATCGATAGGCCTCCTAATTGTAAATGGAAACATAAAAGAGAGGGGAGTTATACCACCAGAACTAATTGCTAAAGATAGAAATAATGTCCGTTTTATTGAAAAGTATCTCAACAACTATGACAATATAAAAATTTTCAAATGAACTAGTAGTGTTGTAAGCGATATTTTTTATTTTCTCTATAGAGCCAGATCACTTCGTAGTCTCAATTCTTTCTTCGACCACAGATGTTATTGCCACAGCTCTGGTATATCTCAGAATCATAGTACTACTTACCTAAAATTAGCTGATTTTTCTGGAAAGATGGCTCAAAATAAAAAGGTAATGTTTAATAGCCTCATAGTAGTTTTTCAACAAAGTTTGAGATTATATACTGTAGGATTTCTTTATCTTGAAGATTTCTATCCTTTATTTTATTTAAGAAGTATCTGATAACCTTCTTACAAACCGAGCCATCAGGACATATACATGTTTTAACAGTACTCTCATAGATTGTGCAAGGGCCTACCCGTGGGACATATATTAAATACACTTTCTCATTGATTTGTCTTATTCTGCCTATTAGAACACCCTTCGCCACGTCAAGCTTTAGTATTTCTGCATCAATGCTCTCTGCAAGGTCTAGGAGTATTTCAGTCATCTTAGTTTTTGCTTGTCTAAAGTAAATGCTCACTGCTTGTCTACTTATTCCAAGTTTCTTAGCTATTTCTGAAACCGAAAGGCCTTGGTTACTTAGTTCCCAAACTCTCTCTTGCTTCTCTGCTAGTTTCATAGCTTCTCACCATCCTAATAAACTCGCTATAAAGCTTTTGAAGAACAGAAGATGTAGGGGCATCAAATACTATTATGTTGCCCTTTTCATCCTTTATTATTAGTGTTTGACAAAGAAAGGGGACCTTGGAGGAAATACACCAGCCCGCTACTATAGCTAATAATGTGACAATTATAATAACTAATATTCTCAATAAAGTGTCTTGTAGATTTAGGACAGCGTAAAGAAATGAAAAACTAAATGCAACGAAACCCATAATGGAGGCGTTTATTAACTTGACTCCTATCTTTCCTGACAACTTACGTTATCCAATATATATCAAAATACATATTATGACAGTGCCTACTAGGTCAGTGAGAGTTATGATTGGTGATATCTTATACATTGCGAATGATACACCGACTCCCACAGTTAATAATAGTGCTATGAAAAATATTTCTCTAAACCCAAATAAATCGCTTAGAGAAGCAAAATCACCTAATTCGTTTGGCCGTAGGAAAGATTCTATTTCACCAACATTTATTAATGCAACCTCTTTCTTTCTGCGTCTAAGTATAATTTTATCTTTGTTAACAGAGTAAACATCGGTTTGACCCAGAAGTAGTGTTACTCCTGCGGCTATTAGGCCAAAAGATGCTATAATAGCTTTAAGATCGTCAATAATTGAGGAGACTAGACCATATAAACTGGGATATATTTCTAGAAATGTAAGAGCCGCAAATACTAAATAAGTTACGAGTAGAATCGCTAACGCATATCTTCTCCTTTTAAAGTTTATATCTACAAAATATTTTCCCAAATATCTCTCTTTGGAATTCATGGCAACACCCATATATTTTTGTCAATATAAATATATTTACAAATATTAAAATTTTTCGAACATGAATTTTATTGCTACCTATACTTGGTGTCTAAATCCACAAAGGCTCTAATTTTTCCCAATCTTTTAAAGCCTCTATAAAAGCACTCTCTAAATCAACTTTACAATCTTCTGAAAGCTTAAGGAGTTCAAACAACACTTCTGCGAGGAGATAATCTAACTTTTCCTTGCTGCGTTTTTTCTTAAATCCCTCATTCTCTAAGATTACAGCTGTTACAGCTGTTAATTCGCCTAGTTCTTCATAAACTCCTAATAAGGAAGCTAGTGGTGACCTTTTAATCTTATATTTGCTTAAAAATTTTCTAACATGATTTTGAGCTTCCGAGATCTTCATGGAATCACCATTTAATTTTTTGAAAAATTATGTAAAAAATTCTCTATTTTTATACCAATATAGGAATAACATTAATATAGAGTTCACATACCTTATATATCTTAGAAAAAAAGGTGGGTCTTTGCTTGACCTTGCGGATTCACTGCGCCGAAGATTTTTATGATAAAATGGAAGATCTCATAAATTCGAACATTGAGCAATTGGGGTACATGTTGCCCTTAAACAGGGAGCGCATAAATGAATTATTTTCTCCCAGCACATCATATGTATTATTAGAGGATGATAGTGTTGTAGCTGCATTTAATTATATCGGTGGACATGAGAAAACATCACCTACTGGTTTTTTAAGATTTGTCGTCCAAAGCCCGCATTACGTTAAAGAGATTATTAAAAATGTTCTTAGAATTACTATGGCTCAAGAGAAGTTGTGGATTAGAGTTTCAAGATTTGGATATGATCGAGAAATAATAAAAGCCCTTATTGATGTAGGCTTTAAAGTTGGTGCCGAAATTCCTGAAATGGCGTCTTATAATGGAGAACTCTATAGCCAATACATCTTGTATTATGATATAAAACCCAAGTATAAGTTTAAAGTTGAACGTGAGTACAAGAACGAGGAACTTTATCCTATGCGGTCATTAGAAAAGGTAAGGAAAACATCATTTAGAGTAAGAGGATTGAGATTTAGCGATTTAGAGCATTACGAAGCTATTTTTAACCAACCAAATGTATTTAGAACTATGGGAAGAGGGGTTTTTGAGGGACTTATATATGTGGATAAAGATAGGATAATAGACGCCGCCAAGAAGAGAGAATATTACACGCTGGTTTGTGTCGATGAGGTAATTGATAAACCAGTTGGCTTTTTATGTCTGGGCTCATTTCCACAAGATGTACTAAAGGGAGTTAGCGGTATAGGGATGTTCGTGGATGAGAGATATCAAGGTATTGGAGTAGGGTCCACATTAATAGAAAACGCAATTTTATTAGCGAAAAGATTACATTATCGACTGCTTTTCTTATCAGTATTTGATACCAATATTGCTGGGGTCAAGCTTTATGAAAAGTTTGGCTTTAAAGAACACGGGCGAGTTCCTGGATGGTTCCAAAATGGATATGTTAATGAAATAATGATGACGAGAAGGGTGTGATGAATACTTAAAGTGAAACATACTTCTCAAAGACGCTTACTACAATGTTAAAAATATCTTGCCATACATTTTTAGAAATCCTTGATGCGTCTATAAAGGGTTCTCTTCCTTTAATTAGATTTCCATTAACATAGAGAAGTGATGATACAGATAGTTGTTTTACGCTTCCTATTGTAAAAAGAATCGATGTCTCCATATCGAGGCTTAAGATATTTAGGTTTGCTAATTTTGCAAGTAAGTCAGGGGTCTCCCTATAGAAGGCATCATTTGTTGCCACTATGCCAACGTGATAATTTATCTTGTTTTTTAGAGAGTATTCATGTACATGCTTAACTAGCAAATTAAATAGATCATAAGTTGCAACTGCAGGGTATTCTGGAGGAACATAGTACTTTGATGTCCCTTCTCCTTTATAACATGCTATTGGCAAAACAAAATCACCTATCTCTATAAATGGTTGTATAGCTCCAGTTGTTCCAACCCTAATAAAATTCTTTGCACCTACATTTGCAAGCTCTTCGATTACAATGGCTGCTGATGGTGCACCTATTCCAGTACTCGCTAATGTCAAATTTATCTTCCTACATTTCCCAGTAAATAGGACAAAACCTCTACCCCTATATGACCATGATATCCCATCCAGAAAATTTGAAAATAGCTCAATCCTTTGAGGATCGCCTGAGAGGATTACATTCTCTGCAATATCTCCCTTTTTGCATGATAGATGAAATTGAGGCATTTTACCTTCTACTTTTGTTTTATTAACGAAAAAATCAGGAGATAGACTATTACTTGATTTAGACATCTAAAAACACCTCATTTCCGATTAAGTACGAATTTATGGTATGTGAAAACTTAATTCCAATAGAATTGGGTGTTTGCTTTTAATTAATTTTATCAGTAAGTTAGTGAGTTAAGTTTTTCAGAGTAAATAAGTAAAATATGCATGTAGATGTAATAAATATCACAATTTCTCTTGAGAGGAGCGGTATCTTGGGTTATCAGCTATATATTCTTGCTAAGAGAATCGAGAATGTCGATTCCTTCACGTTAGCATCATTTCTTTTTGCACTATCAATACTTGATTTGTTTATAACATATCATGTTTATTCAAACTATCCCGAGATTTTCTTTACTCATGAGGCAAATAAGTTCTTTGTAATGGTTGTCCGACTATATGGAATACATGTTGCGTTTCTCTACTCGTTTTTAATCGATGTAATCTTTATTTGTTTGTTGAGATATCCGTATAAGACTATTCGAGGTGTTGTTTTCTATAAAGCTATTCTACACACTTTTGGACTAAATTGGTTCCTAATATTATATACAGATATTGAAATTTGGGTAGTATCATTTCTTAACATGATGATAACAGGTTTGTTTGGAGGAATTCCGTTAGTTATATTTCTTACCGATGACGCGCTTCTTACAGATATGTTTAAGGCTTATAGTAAACTGAAAGAAAAATTGACTAACATAATGAGTCAAAGAAACAATAAGAAATAATGATACTATCGATTATTCTATTTCTAATGTCAAATGTCTATAGTTTCATATGATATAACTCTCTAAGAATATCGGCTAGCATGTTAACAGCATCGTCAAATATTTTCTTCCCCTTCTCCTTATTGGCAAGCGTGGGATCTCCGATGACACCTATAGGTGATACCATCTTTGAGCTCCATGAAAAACCACCAATTCCCCTTGGCTTCTCAATATAAAATGCAGAGTCCTTGTTAAAGAACTTGATCGGTATCCCTTTTTGTATATTATCAGTTTTCACACTTGAAGGAGAAATATGAAGTATTAGGGAAGTTTCCATTTCTCCAGCATGGAAAGCACCTATCTCCATAGACTCACGGTATTTACTGAAAGCTTCATTACAAATTTTATAGAGTTCTATTATTGTGATGAAAACATTATGCTTCTTAGAAAATTCAAAAACCGTTGAACGGAGAATTGCTGCATTTCCACCGTGAGCATTAGCAATGGCTATTTTTCTTACTCCAAAGGCTGATAGAGATGAGATTATATCCTCAATTACGCTAAGAAAAGTTTTAAGCCTTAATGTAATTGTACCGGGGAAGTCCATGTGCTCATAAGAACATCCATAAGTTAGTATAGGCAACACTATAACATTAATCTCATCTTTTACAATCTCTTTAGCTTTAGTAATGAGTTCAGAAGCTATAATAGAGTCTGTAAGTAGAGGTAGATGAGGCCCGTGTTGCTCAACAGATCCTACTGGTAGAACAACAATGGTATTCGGATCAGATATTTTTTCTTTAAACTCATAAGTTGTAAGATGTATTAAATCTGATTCCTTCAATCTTTTACCTCCGATAAACTTTTATTATTCCCTCCTAAAGGTTCTCCACAATTTGAACAGAATAATGCGTTACTACTCATTTCAAAACCACATTTAGGACATTTAATGGGAAATGTTTTAAGAATATCCTCTGTAAGCTGTGCTATTATTTGCTTACGAGGTTTTGTTATATTTCCACCTATGTATCCACCAAAGCCTGCGATGAACCCATTTTTAATTAACGGAAAAACTATTGTTATTATGAAAGTGAATTGACCATATATCGTTATAGGCAGCACTGTCATTCCATTGAGGAATAGCAAGGCAAAGTAAATCATTACAAAGAAAGTAGCCATATAAAATCCTGAGAGGAAACCTGTAGAAGGTTTTCTTGTTATAAGGCCAATAACAAACCCAGAAAGAATCCAAAGAGCAATGA
>JAGGXT010000138.1 GCA_021162905.1 Candidatus Odinarchaeota archaeon
AAAGTGTAAGTAACATAAAAATCCAAGTTAATGTAATTATTCCACTTAATTCTATAATATGTGATAAAAGTCCACTTCTAGCAGTCATTACATGAACCCTCCAACTATCAGCAGCTCGCTTATTATTGCTAGAATACATGACAGTATTGTTAAAATTATAAAACATTTAACTATTTCATTCTCTTTCAACGGACCCTTAGCTAGAACAAGTCTAGCCAATGTAATCGGCGCAGATTTACTACTGGAAGCCATAATGGTTCCATTGTCTAAAACTATTGTTGGTCTCTCTTTTATTTGTCTCCTTTCTTTTAATCCACCAATAGAAAATATAATTTCGTATGAGTTTAATATGAACGGTAGCATAGCGACTACTAAAATAAATTCCAACCTTGCCATTATTGCAATGGACACCAGACCCGCACCAACTGACAGTGACCCTACATCTCCTGCAAAGGCTTTTGCAGGATACTTATTATAATATAAGTATGCGCCTATGCTTCCTAAAAGAATAAGCGAGAGAATAACACCTATATCGCTATTTCTAAGAATTGATATTATTAATAGTGTTATTATAACAATTAACGTAGTGCCTGGCATAGCACCATTATAAACATCTAGCATGTTTACCGTATTTGTACCTAAGCTCATAGCTATTAGAATTATTAAGGGATATACTATGAAAAGACGAGCATTCCCTATAAATGGTAACCTTAGGTATGGTATATAGGCACCTAGTAAAATTATAGGCAATCCAGCTAATGTAACAATTATTGGTTTAATTTTAGGTCCAAGTACCTTGAAATCGTCTATTATTCCTATTATGCCAGCTATTAATACAGACATAGACAATGCAGAGAAATACTTCCATAAATCAGGATATAAGAGAATTGCGGTTATTGACGCTATAATTATACCAAGAACGATTGCCACTCCACCCGATTCTGGAATTTCTGGCTTATCTGGTTTATGTTCATCTCTCCCTACGTGTCCTATTTTCTTCATATATTTCATTATAAAAGGAAGAATCATAAAAGTTGTAATGAACGCGACTATAGGTATTAATAGAACTTCATATATCATTTTTGGCATCCCAATAACTTTCTAAGTATATAGTGAAAAATCATACATCTAATATAAAATTATCTATTATTATTTATTTCAAATAGATAGAAATAACAACATGAACTTAAGAAGTAAGTGGTGGGGGCGTTCTTCTTTTTATTTCCGGCTCTAACTTTGTCCAGTTAATAAAATCCTCTGTTGGAGGGTCCTCCTCCCAAAGTAGTTGTCTATTTATTTCCAGCAATCGAGGTTCGACTCCTATCTTTTCTGCAACGGTTAAAATTTTATGGGGGCTACTGATTTTTGCTTTCAAGCTGTCTATAAATTTTGGACCAGCTTTACTTCTAAAGACATGATGATCTATTATCATCTCTGAAATGTTTCTTATTATAGACTCCAAATTACGTTCGACTTTCCTTAATGAAATCCTTCCAAACCCTAAATTCTTTAGGTATAATGGCGGCCCGTCTAAATAGATAACATCTGGCATTTCTTTTAAAATTATATCTAACACGTTTGATGAGATTGGCCCGTAAACATCTGGAACAAACATGAATTTTTCAATAGAATACATAATCACAGGAAGAATTACATAGCCGAGGAATTTTTTACCTACACCATGCTCTACAGCTATTGTTGTCTTAAGGATAGTATTTCCTATCTCATATCTATAATTATCTGCCCATATAACCTCTTTGCTAAATCTTTTAAGAAGTTTATTTAAACTCCCACCACGTTTTTTCTGAACAGGCGTAATATTCGCTTCAATACTCTTTAATAGTACAACCTTATCGCTATACAATTCGCTTGCCAATTCATAATCTGTCCATTGTGTTGAATAGTTTTTAAAAAACGGTAAATAATGATCAAAATGATAATGCGATATAAAAATGATCTCAGCTTTGTCAGCAATTTTCAGTATTTTTTCAGTTTCTTCTTTTAATATTCTATATTCTGTAGGATGTGGGGGTAGTTTAAACCTAGGTCCTACTGCAGCTCCGGGGTCTAGAAGTATTCCTACATCTGGCGTTTTTACGAAAGTGGCCATTGAGCGCACACCAGTACTCTCTGCAACTATAGGATAGATTTTAATATACTCCAAAGGTACCCCCCTTAGTAAAGTCTAATGATTCTTCCTACGGCCCGCGTATTCGCCTCTCTAAGAACAATCGTATCATTTGTTAATAACGCCTCTGGGCTCCTAAGAAAACGTAATTTAACACGTGCGGTATCTCCAATAACTAGATATGGTTTATCATATATTTCAACTATCTCAACGGTTTGGTTAATCGTCCTGCAATGAAGGACTGGTTTATATCCCTTTTTAATTAATGTAGGATGTTTTGTAACAATTATTTGCGCATCGAACTCCATTACTGGTGTTATTGGAAAATCTAAGTCTGCAATTACTTGTCCTCTTCTAATAATACTTGAATCTATTTTCTTTAATTCGGCACCAAAGACATCCCCTGCCATAACAGTACTTACTCGTTGATTAAAAATTTCCAAACTTTTAATCTTTGCATTATAGAAATTCCCCATGTCATCTGGTCCTACTTTTACTGTTTGTCCTTCTTTTAAAACACCACTGACAATGGTTCCAGTTATTACTACATTGGTTCCAGGTATGTCTCGATAGATTTTATCGATATATGCTAAAGCTGGTTTTTTGAGAATATTCTCACTTATATTAGGTTCTAAGTTTCCAAGAATTCTAACTAAAAAATCTATATTTGTTCCGTTTACTGTGCTGATTAAAAGTATAGGAACAATAATATTTCTCTTTATTTCTTTTAGAACTATTTCTATATCAGTTTCAGAACGTACAACAAGAGGTATTTTCCCAACTCTCTTTAATGTATGCTTTACAACACTAAGTACAAAAGATAATTTATCTTCAGAAACCTTATCTATCTTGTTTAAAACTATAAAAAATGGGGTTTCTCTGCTTATCATCAGTAATATATGTTCCCTTGTAATGTTATCTAATTTCGCCTCACCAGTGCTTTGTAAAGCACTCATAATTAACTCATATTCATCATCAACTGGGATCAACACAATACCATATTGATTAAAAGCGCCTAGGACAGATCTAATCATAGTTTTTGCAAATTCCTCATGACCTGGAGCGTCAACTAAAGTTGCAATCTTTCTAGCAATTCCTAATATTCTTTTTCTTTCGTCAACCGATAAAGGGTTTCTAGGGTAAAGAGGTTTGCCTTGTTCATCAAAAGCTAAAAACAGAACATGTAAATCGGCAGTTTGACCTTTTATTAATTCTTGAGGATGTTTTAATAAAAAGCTTCTTCTATCACCTTTTCCGTCATCTAATCGTCCACTAGCAAGAACTCCAATTAGTGTAGATTTCCCAGCATTAACTCTTCCTAGGAAGTTAACGTTTATCATATGGATTTCTGAATTTGTATCTTGTTCAAGTTTGTATATACCAACAAATCCTTTTTCGGTTTTTACTCTGATTCTCTCTTTTATTTTTATCTTTGCAGAGTCGCATAACTTTTGAAGAATATTCTCAGATACTACTAGTTCTTTTTCCTTAAGACCGTAAATCTCCCATTTTTTATTATTTATATCTTCTACTCCTAATACAAAAAGTCCTGTATGTTCATCTGTTATATATCTAAGTTGAGCAATAATTTTCCTCTTTCTATTCTCAACTAAATCCTTCTCGGTTAGAATTCTCTTCATTTCAATATGTTCGTTTTCTCCTTCTTCCAAAATTTTATTCAAAAGATGTCTTTCATTCACACTATTGCACCATATATTATATAATAGTTTAATAATATCTTTGAATAAATATTTTTAAAGGTATATTTATAAATAAATCTTATATCCTTGAGAATCGTAGAGTTTATTAGCTTAAAATACCCACTATATTTTTAGGAGGAGTTGCGTTGATTCGTGAGATCTTTATAAGGAAGGTATCTGATGGTGAAATGATCTTTCACGCAGCATTTACTGAAACAAAGGATATAGCTGTAGAAGCGCTTGAGAAGGCTTTTTTTGAAGCATCTAGAGGGCTTAAGGAGGGCGAGATTGAACACACAGAGATTGTTAGATATGCTTTTTCATACATGCACACAAGTGGCTACTACTTTGCAATACTTTTTGATAGAGTTGTCTCTCAACCCGAGCGTATGGAAAGCATGATATTTCTATCAACTCGTTTTCTTGCGGATATCATAGACTATAATGATTTTAACCAAGAAAAAATGAAATCCATAGCTATCAAGACTATTCAGCGATTGCCTGTAAAAATTGGATTAATAGGCTTTGGTGGTGTAGGAAAAACTACAACTCTTAAACTTATAAGGCAGGAGGAAGTTCCTCTAGAGTATGTCCCAACAATTTTTGGCGATAGAAAACCTCTTGCTGTTCCGATTGGTCCCTATAGGGTTATAGTTTTTGATTTTGCTGGCCAAAAGCGTTTTATGTCAGCATGGGATATACTAATTAGAGGTTCTGAAGTGATTTTTGTTATGACAGATAGTACTCCCGCTAATGTTGAAGCAACAAAACAAGAAATTCTTCCTCTTGTCTATTCCAAGGCTCCGTATGCAAAAAAGTATGCTATTGCAAACAAACAAGATCTTCCAGGTGCTCTTCCTCCTAGTGAGGTTGGTCGAAGATTAGGATTAAAAGCGTTTGGTATGGTAGCAATAGATCCCTCCTATAGAGAGAAAATGTTAAATATTATAAGAGAGGCGGTTTTAGAATGAGTGAGATGTTGAAAAAAGAGATAAATTCTCTAAAAGAAGTTTTTAATAAACTTATAGAGATTCTCAATAATTTAGTTTCTGAGATGGAAGAGATCAAGGAAAAAACGACTCCAGCAACTCCTGTGGAAGAACGATTGGCTAGAATCGAAGAAAAATTAGAACTCTTATCTCAAAAGATATCGTCAGCTCAAACAATGCCTGTTACTGAGAAAACTGAGAAAGTAGCTCCACCTGTCACAAAACCCGTAGAAAAAGCAGTTTCTGAGCCTGTTGTAGAGGAACCAATTTTTGCAGGACCAGAAGAAGAGTCTCCAAAGATCGAAGAAATTGAGCCTGCTTCAGAAATACCTGCTGAGATACCATCTCCTGAAGAGCCTGAACGTCTTAGTGAGGTTCCAATGCCAGAGGAATTGCCACCAGAGGAGCCTATATCCATGGATGCGGCGACAATACAACAAAAGATATCTGAATACGAGGAACAATTGGTATCCTTAGAGCGCCAAATAAGTGACTTAGAGTTTAACTATGAAGGTGGATTTCTTGATCAGCGCGAATACCAGACACAAATGACAGAACTTCAAAAAAAGAAAGAGGATTTGAGAAGGAAAATTGCTGAGCTTAGAAAACGGTTATCCTAAATGGAGTGTAACAAATATTAAAAAATAAAAAATAATGTAATTACTACCCTTTTTTCTCTAAAATTTTTTCTAACCTTGATATAAACCATTCTTGCCCTAGTGCTTCTATTAACGGCCCAACTCTAGGTCCAAATTTTTTATTTAAAATCACAAGATATATAGCCTCAAAAATCTGTTTTACAGTTAGTCCTTCAGTATTTCTCCCAATTTCAAATATCAATGCTTGAATCTCTTCTCCTGATAGTCTTTTTTCTTTAAAGATTTGAAGAAGTTTCTCTAAACCTGCTTTTTGGGCTTCCGATAGTTTTTTCTTTATGTCCTCTACATCTTCAGTGATTACTATTTTATATTGTTCTGGTCCAAATTGCTCGACCCAATTTTTTGCAAGGTGTAAAGTCTTCTTAATAGAACTTAATACATATTCACTATGTGCATCTATTTCAATATCTTTGTATATCTTCTTAATAACTTGAACGCACTTTTCAAGGACCTTATCTTCACCTAATAATGACTCAAGTTGAGCCATTATTATAGCAAACCTAAAAGGAAGTCTTATCGGTCTTTGTGAGGTATTTTCATTTGGCATGACTAGTGGATATAAAAATTTAACTAACCGTTTTGTCTCGTCATCGGCATCAATTTCATCATAAAATATCTTCTCAAATCTTTCAAAATCATCTATTAATTGAGGCAAGTTTTCAGGTCTCACTGAGATTGACTTCATTGGGTGCGTTCTAAGAATTACATATCTTAGTATTTCGGGCCAAGCTATTTCAAGAAACTCTTTAGGGGTGAATACTATACCTTTATGTGTCTTCATATCCCTTTCTCCAAGTCGAATCCACTCATAGGGCACTTTTACAGGTCCTCTATATCCGAAAACTTCTTTTGCGATTTCTAATCCAGTATCATAAGCCCCTCCTTTAACACAATGATCTTTTCCAGCTGGCTCGCAAGATACTTTCATAACAGACCATTTAGCTGGCCAGTCCACTCTCCATGTTAGTTTTACTCTTAAATTATCAAGTTTATCTGTTTTTTCATAGCCACAGGCATTGCACTTGTAGGTTACAGTATCTGCCTCAGGATCGTACTTTTGTACCCTATTTGGCATAATTTTTCTCTCTTTTACTAGTTGTAGCTTACCACATTTTTCGCAGACAACACTAGCTGGCATCCATGTCTTTAATTGCTCAATATATTTTTCTTTTTGCTCTGGGCCAAGTGTTGGCGCAACGTATTTTTCATAAATTTTTCTTATCTTGTCGACATTTCTAAGAGCCAATCTAACAGCATTTTTCATCTCCCTCGATTCATAAAATTTGCTAGTCCAAATGATTTTAGGGTTTAATCCAAAATCAGGAAATGTTTCAATCAGTTCCATAGCAAAGTGTTCTCCATAACTTCTATGGCAACCATATGGATCTGGAATATCTGAAAAAGGCATGCCTAGATATTTTTCAAACTCCTTTGGAACATATGAAGGAAAATGTTTTGCAGGATCAAAATCGTCGATAAAAAACGTAAAAATTACATTTTTACCCATATTTTTCAGAATCCTATAAAGAGCGTCGGAAATAATAAGCTCTCTCATAATACCAATATGAATCCTACCACTAGTCGTTTTTCCAGTATTAATTACAATGTGTTCATCGTTACGTTTTAATATTTCATCTACTATATCAAGTAACCAGTGCGAAATGTTCTCCATATAGTTCACCTTACTCTTAGGAGAATAAAAATATAAAATAAATATTTTTGTGATCCACA
>JAGGXT010000083.1 GCA_021162905.1 Candidatus Odinarchaeota archaeon
AAAGAAAACAAATTAACAAAATTGACAAAAACGAATTTAAAATATTTCTTAGCTGAGAGGAACATTAACCTTACTCCAATCGGAAGAGAAGAACTTTATTCAAAAGTGAACCTTAGACTAAAAGTAAGATGAAGTTTAGTTTTCGTTTGTATTTTATATGTGGGTTTTTGTTAGGTTTTAGATAATTTGTTGTAGTATTATGATGGAGGAGATGTTGTGATGTGTGATGTTGTTAGATTTCTAAGTTGAGAAGTTGGGGGAATTAGGGGTTAAAATTATTCGGTTATTTACGGAAGAAGAGAAACGAGTTAGAAATGGTCAGAAGATAGTTGTTGGGTTTAATAACGGTGGAAGAAGCAAATTTAAATATGGAAGAAGCGGTTGAGATATTGAAGAAAGATGTTTGGTGTGAAAAGTGAGAAAAGATGAAGAAAATGAAAGGGTAGAAGATAAAGAAGAATTTAGTAAAAGTAAAGAAGTGTTTGGGAACGTGGAAGAGGAGGGTGTAGCGGTAATTATACCTGAGGATGTTGTTTTTGGTGGGTTGGATTGGTTGAGGGAGTTGAGGGTGATGAGGGTATTGAGTGGTGAGTATGAGGTTGTGAGTGATGGATTTGATGATATGAAGGGTTGGTTGGATGAGAATTTGGAGAATTGGGAGTTGGTTCGGGAGAAGATAGTGAGTAGTGGTTTGAAGTTTTATGAGGTTCTGGAGTTAAGGAGATGGCTTGGAAAATATATGCCGTTGAACAGTATAAATAACGTTGGTTTTATTGGAGGTATCTGGTAGAAGTCTATTAACATTATTTTGTTTTTCAATTTTTATTGTGCCGTTAAATCTGCATACTGAGTACATTATTCTGTATGACATTTAGCGTGCGCTTTATCTTTTGGTTTGGTAGTATTTGCAATGTTTGGTGAGGTAACATTCGTTGCAGTATGTTTTTTCCCGCAGATGGTTTTTTGATTTCTGGTCTGTCTGCGCCGTAGAACCAGATTACTGCGTCGATGATGCTTAGTTTTTCTCCTGTTGCTTTTGACATTTTTTTGGTCGGTTTTTGGACTTGGTTTGTCGCTGTTTATTAGGCCTAGTCTGTGGAGGATTCTTCTGACGTGGATGTCTGGTTTAATTGCGTCGATACCTATTGATTTTAAATAGTCCCAGACATTTGTTGGACCTATGAATTGGAAGTTTTTAATTAGGTTTTTGGCGAGGTCTAATGGGTTTTTGAATGATTCTATGTAATTGGTGAAGGAGCCGTATTTTTGTTTGATTTCAACATATTTTTTGGCGTTATTTATGACAGCCTTTATTTTTGATTATGTTGGGTGTATTGATGATTTCATTTATTTTTTCTTCATCGTAGTTTGATATTTTGGTGACGTTAAAGTTGTCGAATGCTTTTTTGATGGCTGGCCACTTTTTATCAAATATTTTGCTTTTAAATCCACTGACAAATATGTGCTTACAAGTTTTTCAAAAAAGAAATTGTCATCTTTCACCTTATTTTTCTCGAAATCATTGTTTCTCAATCTTTCAATCCATAATTTAAATCTATCATCAACTGCTAGCTCTGTAAGTTTCTTGTACATTAAATTGAAGACTTCTTTTAATTTTCCTTCTTCCATAATCACGATTATTAAATTTATGGCTGTTAAGTCTTTATGTTATCGAACTCCATCTCACTGCCTTTCATCGTTTTAGTTTGGCTACTTACTTGATCCAGTTTATCTCCCAGACTTTTTGGAAATATGTTAGCGCGCTAAAATATAGGAGCGATGACTGTTGAAGGCAATAAAAAAGGAGTTAGAGAGTAAATTCTGCGCTGAATAAAATCCATTCGTGCCTTATGTTTTCACCGGGGGACCAGTTTACAAGTAATCCTGCGAGTGAATATGCTTCTCCGGTCTTTCCGGCTATAGTAAATGAAAATTCAATTGTTTCCCCGCCATCAATTGCTCCAATTGGAATCACGTAAGCTAATGCGAACATCCATCCTTCCGAATCGAATATAAATGCGGAAGTTTGAAATTGAGGTGTGACTGATTGACCATTGATTTTGAAACCAAACGCTAGGATAGTTGGCAACATTCTAAATGGAGTGAATCTTTGTCCGATAACAAGTTCGATGTTTGGACTAGGATGCTTTATCGCGTAGGCGTTTAAACCGAATGAAGCATGGTCAGGACCAGCGTGGTAAAGGAAATGTTCTTTTGATCCAAGTTTAAACATCTTACTTTCATTGTTAACATAATAGGATACGATACAGTGCGACTCCGCGTCTGAAGGTTCTTGGGGTTCTAGGAGGGCATGGACGTAGGAACCATTTACTTTCACATCTAATGTGTCTTCAACCCACTCAACTTCCCATATATCAACCCTGTCGCCATCACCATTAAGATCTATTCCAACGTTAGATTCTTTGAGGAAACCGTATCCATCATTAAGCTTTAGTTCGTAGGAAGTTTGTTCCCACGTTATGGTTAAATTGTCCTCAGTAGCTTTGAAACCGTAGTTTTCTATCTTGAATGTTACTTTTATAATTCCTGAGTCGATGTATTCTACTTGGTAGTCGACCAACCTGAATTTGGGTATTTGTTCTTCAGAGACGTTAATTGCAGAATATAGGGTTGTTGATGCTAAAACTGTTGCACACAGTATGACAACAAGTAAAAATCTATATTTTTTCATATCTCCCTCTCTCCGTTAAAATCATCTCGATGTTATTGTATTTAAATTTTATGTACAGTTGACGTAACCTGAAAACCATCTTTAACAAATAATAAAGAAGTAATATCAAGATCAAAAATGTACCTTTCGTTATGTGATATCTGTTATGTTATCTTCCTTGTTATTTGATTAAAAACCCTTTGTTAACTTTTAACATTAGTTATAATCATGTCTATTTAGATTTTATGGAACCATACATCCACCTAACAAAGTACTCTATATCTTCTTCCATACTTCCCACCGATGGGGCAAAAGATCTTACTTTTTACCTCTTCCTCATCTACAATTTTTCCACAAATATAAAATATAGGCAGATTGAATCCCTCCATTATCTCTTTGTTTGCATCGGCGAAGTTTTGAATTTTTTCTCATCTAAATCCTTAGAAAACAAATGCCAAAGGGATAATCCATCAAACCCAAAGATAGAATAAGATAATACTTGCCCAAGACCTTCATAAAACCCCTTACCTTTAAAATCTTTGAAATACTTCACCTCAACACCGATGATCAACGCATCATCGATCACACTTAACAAATCTTTAAAAGCGAGTATTAAATCCACTTCAAGTTTCGGTGGCATTATCCCTTCATACCAACCAGACCAAATATTCTCAAATTCCTTTTTTTGCCAAATTAACAAACTTATACAGCTTTTTAGGTCAAAAAGACTACTGCGATTAAGCTTTTTGTAAATAATGTTCACTAAATCTTTTTCATTCCTAATTTTACTTTTAAGAATCTTTTGGACTATTTTTATCACCTTTCCTCGTTACTTTTAGTTTCCATTCTTCTAATGCTTCTTTCACAGCTGGTATTATTTCTTCAGGTATGCTGTGAGAAGGATATTTCCGCGACCCAGATTTATAATATATTTTGTAAGATTTTAAAACCACAAAGTCTCTTGGAGCTGGAATCACAAATTTCCCTAGAATATTTCTCATTACCGCTAATATATCGCTGTACGATGCCCCGTAAAAGTCACCACTCCACTTTCTCATGTCATGTAATATTATTATGGCTTTTAGAAATGCGTAACCCCTTTCCCCAGTTATATCAAGAGCTTCCATTACATCCTGTTTAACCTGTTCCCATGCACTGCCAAGCTTTAACCCCTCACTCTCATCGTAAACATAGTATTTCCCCCTGAACCCCAGTCCAAGAACATCTCTAGGCTTCAACTCATTAAAAAACTTTATCAACTTTTCATCACTAATTTCACGAGCTATTTCCTCAATAAGCACATCTCTCTCATTATATGGGATGTAAAAATACGACCCCGACTTTAAACTACGTTCATAAGCTTCATCATATTTGGAAGCAATATTTAACCCTAATTCCCTAGCAATTCTATATAATACCACGTCATCAGAAGCAAAAAACCTCCTCAACAAAATTCTACGTTCCATTATGCGATCTTCATCCATTTAAATCACCTTATTACTAATTTTATTATTCTTATCCCTCCTTTTTAAATTTTTCTACTAATAGTTTTTTGTAAATATCTTACATAAACAAAAGCTTTCCCTTTAATCCTCAACCCATCAAATTATTCCTAATAGCATGGAATTAAGAATTTACTCATGTAAGTGAGATATATCATAACTTAAGACTGGTGTAATGTATTAGGAAGTTGAGAAAATAACTGCAATATTGTTACGGTTTAAAAACTTAAGTCTAAAAAGAAAAATAAAGTGTTTATTTAGGTTTCATGGCATTTGGATTTGTTAAATCTCTGAAAGCAAATTATTCTTAAACTACCCTTACCTTCTCCTAGCTACGATGAATGCAACTGCAGCTATCACGGCAACGGTTACACCAATTCCACCTATTAGAGTCCATGAAACTTCAGGTGCCTCTTCTTCTGGTGGTGCAACCTCAGACACTACTTCGTAGCTATATATTGAACTTACAGCAACGTTTCCTACAGCATCAATAGCTATTATTTTGAATTGGGCAGTTGTACCTGCAAACTGCCTAGGTATAGTAACCTCGTAGATACCTCCACCTGTCAAAACATCCTCACCTATCAAAACCATAGTGACATTTATCCAACTAACCCCTCCATCAACGCTGTAAGACAGAGAAACCTCACTAACTCCGCTTCCCGTATCACCTATAGTAACATTAATTGTTGCTTCTTTACCTTCCCTAACCTCGGGAGGATACTCCACTACCGAAATACTTGGCGGAGTCTTATCTAAATATATAAATATGCTCTTTGAAGCAATGTTGTTAACGTTATCATAGGCGATAACTGTTAAATTGTATGTTCCCTCTGGGTAGTCTGTTGCATTCCAATAAATATCGTATTCCAGATCATATGGAGGATAATAGTAGCCGTGACTTGTACCATTAATTAGCAGTTCTACGGCATAAATCCCACTATGCTCATCGGAAGCCGAAATATCCACAAACACATCTGTTCTAGCATAACTTCCATTAGCTGGAGAAATTATATCGACAACGGGAGGCACTGCTTCCATGATTGAATATACTGATAATGTTTCTGAGGAGGAAGTTGATACTCCGAAGAATTCGAGTAAAGAGTCGTCATCGATGTCACTTACAAATAGAAATACTATGTCTGGAGGCTCAAGCAAGGTGACATTGGAAACTTTGTTAAGAGAAGTAGAGTTAAGCAAAGGACATACTGCTACTTGCCATGATGCAAACCACGGCTCCCAGCATGGCACATCAAAACATTCTGAGAACGGTGGATGCGGATAAATCCAAGCTCGATTACACCTCCATTTCTATATTCTCCTACAAGGGTTCCTGGTTCAATGTTAAAGTTTGATTTTATTACAGCTATACCAGATTTATAGCTTCTTAACTCAGCGGGTGCATGTCTTTTTGCTGCTTTGTTTTCCATTTTCCCCTCTTCTTCCTCCAAAATTTCCCTTAATTCCTCAATTTTTCTCAGCACTACGCTATCTATCTCCACAGAAAACACCTATTGATTATTACAGCCCCAAAAGTACTTATGTTTTTAAATTTAATTTTGTCTACTCTTATTAACTTTATGTCGTCTCTGATGAAAGAAAAGTTGATAATAGATTCAAGTCTTCCGGTGGTTCTGGTTGTTTCATAATTGTTCCCAGGGGGAGGTGAAACTTTCAGAAGATTTAGGTTGAGGTTGGGATTTGGAAAGGAGTTGAGCTACGGCGGTTAAAGTGGGGAAAGGTGGGTTGTGGGAGAAGTTTGGTGGTTGGTGGTAAATGTTTATATTTTGAATGGTGTGGTTAAGTGTGCAAGGTGTGGAGGTTATTTTGGTTGAGTTTTTTAAAATTGGATATTAGTGATTGTTTGGAGGATTATTTTTCTAGCGGTTTTAGGTCTAAATTGTTGTTTTTCCGGAAAATTGCATATGATAAGCTTCGTAGCGATGTTTTTGGCTCTGCGAATAAGGTTTTGAATCTTTCTTTTGATGACTTTAAGAGGTTTTACATTTCTCTTGGGCGTTTTTATTTTCGTGGAGTTAGGTTTAGGGTTACTCCTAGGAATTTTTTGAGGGTTTTAGATGGTTTTGATGTTTTGGAGTTGAAGGGTGCTTTTGAGAGAGGGGAGCTTAGGGTGGAGGGGAATTTTTCTTGGTTTAATTTGCTTGGATCAGCGAGGTTGTTGAAGAGGTATTGGTGGCGTGTTAGGAGGGTTATTTCTTTTTTGCTTTTTGGTGATACGGAGACTAAGATTGATGATATTGGTGTGGGTGAGGTGGTTGGGAGGCTTTTTAGGGTTTTGGAGGGTGATCTTACGTGTAAGGGTTTTGCAAGGGGATTGGCTACTCCGCTTCTTTTGATTTGTGACACTAAGGATAGGTTGGGTGTTTGGAATAATGTGTCGGATGAAGCTTTACACCTACTTGGTTTAAAGAAGAGAATGAGGGTGGTTAGAAGTACGAATGGATATGTTAATGCAAATATGTTGTTGAATCGGTTAAGGGATAAGTATGGTTTTGGAGATTTGGCTGATGTTGATCTTTTCTGCTGGTATTGTGTTAAAAGAAGTCGTGGTGAAGACCCGTTTCAAATATGAGATAATGGGTTTCGGAGAGGTTGAAGGATTATTTGTCGCTTTTTTCGATTTTAGGTGCATACGTTACTCTTGAAATAGTGGTACTGTATAATTAGTTGCTAGAATAAATGGGTTGGGAGGAGAGAGGAGTAAAATCTGAACTTATCGCTTATCTTCTATCTTTTTGATGAGCACTTTTGTTTTCTGACGGTGAAGGTCTAGGTTAGAGAACGTTGATCATAAAGTCTTGAATTTTCTATGGTAAAGAGAAGTGTTTTACTTTTTGGTTTGTTGTTTTGATTTTTCATATCCAATGAGGGTTATTATTGTGGATCTGCTTTTGCTGAGTTTTCCTTCTGCGTCGATTTTTATTCTTACTGTTGCTTCTTCTTGTTCGGATATGAGGGAGATTGCTTCGTTGATGATATTGATGGCGTTATGTTTTTGTGTTGCTCTTTTGAAGGCTAGGAGTAATGAGATTTTCTTGTTTTCTACTTCGTCGGTCTATTGGTCGTCGTAATTAGTCCTTCTATGTTTATGGTGTTGTTTATGTGTTGTTATTAGGAATAGAAGGCCTTCTAGGTTGAGGAGGTCTTCTTCGAGGTATTCTAATATTGGTTCACCGTCTTCATCGTAAAAGATAATGTTGTTTTCTAAGCATGTGTTGAGCCAAGCGTTGAATACTTTTTCTGAATAGTGGAAGAGAAAGTCGCATAGCATAAACCAGCATATTTCTTTCATTGTGTTCCATGTTCCGTTTTCTATTTTCACTAGATTTTCTGGTAGTTGCATCATTTCTTTGCAAATATCATCGATGTACTGATTGATTTTTGATAATGAGCGAGGTAAAATTTGTTGTCTTTGTATAGTTTTTCTAGGTTTTCCATCAAACTTTTTCCTTGCTGTTTATTCATGTTTAACCCTTCTTGGA
>JAGGXT010000290.1 GCA_021162905.1 Candidatus Odinarchaeota archaeon
CATATATTGCATTTAGAAATATGTCTGCCTCATTGTAGTAGTAGCTACTTTTAACTCAAAGACCAATTAGCCTATTTTAAAAAATTTAATTACCATAACTAAAAATAAATTGAGGTGTGCTAAATGAGCAACATAATCCAACCATCAATAATGTGTAAAAAAGGTGATATCTCTGAAAAAGTAATAATCACTGGTGACCCGAGACGCGTACCGATGATAGCATCATTATTGGAAGATTCTTACAAGGTTGCGGAAAATAGACAATATGTAACTTACAATGGGTACTGGAAAGATGAAAAAATAACTATCCTTTCGACAGGTATTGGTGCGCCTGCAACTGCGATAGCTCTAGAAGAAGCAAAAAACATTGGTGCAAAGAAAATAATTCGTGTTGGAACCGCTGGGGCTATGCAACCAAAAATAGCCATTGGCGACATAATTATTCCTTTTGCCGCAGTTCGAGATGAACGGACAAGTTTAAATTATGCACAATCCTCTTTCCCAGCCGTTGCAGATCCTACTCTTTATTTCAGATTAAATTTCTTCGCCGAAAAGGAGAAAATTAAAACATACAAGGGTATTATATGGTCTTCAGATGTTTACTACATGAGCAATTATGATGAGTTAGTTAATTATTGGAGTGCTAGAAGAATAGTAGCTGTAGAAATGGAATGCTCAATCTTATTTACATTTGCATACATTAAGGGAATACAAAGTGCGGCAATTCTAGTTATCGACGGCAATCTAGTAGAAGGAACTATGAAAAAAGCTATGGATGAAAAACAATTAGAAAAGGATAAAAAAGTAATAAATGAAAGACTAAAAATAGCATCAAAAATAGCTTTTAATGCGATCTTAGACAATATACATGATTGACTACCTAAGATGGTTTTCTAATGATTTCTTGCTTTTATTAGCGTCAATGACTTTTGACTCCTAAAAGACTAAAACTTTACTTTTTATATTTAATCCATAAAAAATTGTTGTTATCACATTAGGGGCGACAAATTCACTTTTTATATTTGCCTTTTGAAACTATTACGATTTAGATGGATTTATACTTATTCGGCTCCTTTAGCATTAGTGATGCAATGAGAAGAATGGAAAAATATTGGAATATTGGAAATACAAGTTAAGGCGGCTTGGCTTGCCGGTCGAGTACGTTAATCCGAAAATTCTCCTAAGACCTACTCTCTGCTCTGGCCGCCATGCAGCCTATGAGGCATGTTGATGAGATGCAAAAAGCGTCACCTAATCATCGATAGGGTGTTGTGGCGATCTTGAACCTTCAAATGTGGGGCTCCAGGGTTACCCTGAAAGCCTATTAGGGGTGTCAGCCTCGATAATGGGGGAACGGTTAGTAGATAAAAACTCACTTATTTCTATGAAAGTTTATTAACCGTGAACCCACTAACTAACTAGTATGAACTCATAGTTAAAACCAAATGATTGGACCACCCACTCTACTAAGTTGGATCTGCTAAATTGCTTGTAAATGTGTTTATTTTTATTTTCTCGTAATTGCAGAGAGGTATTTTAAATTCTTATTTTATTACTCACAATGACTTCATCATATCAGAAAAGTATCAATCTTAAAAATGTTTATAATACTAAGGAACGAAAAATTAAGTAGATGGTGTTTCTAATGTCTTCGCCAAAAAAGAAGGAAAAAGAAGCTAAAGAGATTCTTGATGAGTTATTATCTGTCTCAAAAACGATTCTTAATAACATAGTTAAAGACAATACAATGAAAGCTAGTAGGAAAAACGCAGAAAAAGGAAACAAAAGGATTAGTATTATCTTATTTTCACTTAAAAATTATTTTGTTTGATTTTTAGATTATGTTGATAAATTCGGAAATGAGGAATATTATTCGTACTTAATTTGATAGGAAGTTATTATCCTCTTGGTGTATCATTAAATAGGTATCTTCCAGAGACTTAAGGAAAAAGCGGAAGAGAATGGAATAGAGATTGAAGAGGTAAGCAAATATAAGACTTTGAGTATGTGTCCATTTGATCATTTAGACTATTAAGTTTAGTGTAAAAAAAGTGTTAGGGGGAAAATTTATAATTAATTCATTTTTGCTCCCTAACACTCAATAAAAATGGGATGCTTATTTCCAGCGTTTTTCCTCTTTCCAAGGGTCACCTATAGGGTGATACCCTCTATTTTCCCAATATCCCATTTTATTCTCTATCATGTATTCTATACCACTTAACCATTTGCACTTTTCCAAGCGTAAAGGCGAGGCACTATTATTCTGAGAAGCCCTCCATGCTCTGGTGGAAGTCATTTTCCTTCAAGCTTAAATGCAAGAATTACATTACCTTTTAGCAGAAACTCTAGAGGAACATTGGTTTCATACCCATCATAGGATCTAAGCATCACATATTTCGCTTCTGGTCTTGGTTTTGCAAGTTTATGTATTTCGATGAATGGAATTCCTTCCCATTCAATATCTAAAATGGACCACCTAGTTACACAATGAAAATCCGTTCTCAACTTTATTTTGGGTAATTTCATCAAGTCATCCCAAGTTAACTCTAACTCCTTTTTGACAGCACCATAAATTTTTAGCTTGAACTCACTCAAACTAACTTTAGGGATATACGCTTAGTGAAGAACAGGAAATTTCTCTTTAGAAAGCACTTTCTGTCCAGGTGGAATTTTTCTTTTACTTGCATTTTCTAACATTTTAATCCCCAAGCAAGAAAGAAAATAAGATATATTAAAAGGATTCTATATTTAATGTCTATTGGTTATCTATGTAACTGCTCCTATTACTATTTCTTAGATTAATCTAAAGCCGCATGTTAGACAATACTGTAAATTTGGTGGTACTGGATTTTTACAATTAGGACAGATGTTATTTAATGGTGTAGGAGATTGTGATGTGGGCTGACTTAGTTGTGGCGTTTGGCAACGGACTTGTTGTTGGTACTCCAAACATATTTCTATGTTGCATCATCTGATTAAAATCCATCATTTCATCCATACCCATGTTTCTCATCTAAAATCCTTAATATTACTTCCTTAATCATATTTTTCACCTCCTTTTATAAGTCTCAAGACTTATTTTGGATTATATCTCTTTAATAACAATGAGTTTGATACAACAGTTACACTGCTTGCGGCCATAGCCCCAGCAGCCCATTCGGGCCTAAATAATATTCCAAGTGTTGGATAAAGAGCCCCAGCGGCTATGGGAATCAGTATTAAATTATAAATCATTGCCCAGAAGAAATTTTGTTTTATTTTTGAAAGAGTTTTCTGGCTAAGTTTTATTGCTTTAACAACATCTCTTAAGTCGTTTCTCATAAGTACAATCTCACCACTTTCCATTGCGATATCAGTTCCAGAGCTTACCGCTATTCCTATATCTGCTTGTGCCAATGCGGGAGCATCATTTATGCCATCCCCTACAAAGATGACTATTTCTCCTGTCTCTTGAAGGTTCTTCACTTCATTTGCTTTATCTTGTGGTAAAACTTCTGCTAAAACATAATCTACATTGAGTTGTTTAGCTATGGCTTTAGCTGTTCTTCTATTGTCTCCCGTAATTATTCCAACCTTTTTACCCATCCTATGAAGCTCTTCTACCACTTCTTTTGCATATTTTTTAATTGTATCGGCTATTCCAATTATCCCGACTATATTTCCATCTACTGCGACAATTATTGTTGTTTTTGCAAAATCTTCAAGTTCATGTAAAATATGTTCAACTTCTTCAATCGAGTATCCTCTCTCAAGAAACAGCTTTCTATTTCCGACCAGAATTTCTTTTCCATCAACTACTGCCATTATTCCCATTCCAGTTATTGTTTCAAAGCTTTGAGGTTCTTTGATCTCCAAACCAAGTTCTTGAGCTTTTCTAACTATAGCTTCTCCTAAAGGATGTTCTGATCTTTTCTCAGCAGAAGCAACCAAACTTAAAAGTTCTTTCTCATCAAAGTTTAAGGCTATAACATCAGTAACCTCAGGTTTTCCTTTCGTTAATGTTCCCGTCTTGTCGAAGAGTACAATTGTTGCTTTTCTTGCAATCTCCAAGACCTCACCATTTTTTATTAAAATTCCCATTTCAGCACCCTTTCCCATTCCAACCGTTAAAGCTGTTGGAGTTGCTAGACCAAAAGCGCATGGGCAAGCAATTACTAAAACACTAATCAATGTTACGAATGCAAAGAGTAGTGGTTGCTTATCAATGAAAAACCAGTAAATGAATGATGTTAGAGCGACTAGAAGTACAACTGGAATAAAGTAAGTTATTATTTTATCTGCAACCCTTTGTATTGGTGGTCTGGTGCTTTGTGCTTCCTCTACAAGCTTAATAATTTGTGCTAAAACGGTATCTCTACCGACTCTTCTTGCTTCAATTTTCAGAACGGAATTTTTGTTAATAGTTCCTCCTATTACTTCGTCTCCCTTTTTCTTTAAATTCGGTAGGGGCTCACCAGTAATCATTGATTCATCGACGTAACTCTCTCCCTCAATTACGATTCCATCAACAGGAATTCTTTCTCCAGGTTTAACTATTACAATGTCGCCTACTTTAACTTGTATTATTGGAATCTCTATTTCTTTTCCGTCTCTAATTACAGTTGCTTTCTTTGGTTGTAATCCCATTAATTTTTTAATTGCTTCACTTGTTCTTCCCTTTGCTATATTTTCTAAATATCTACCAAGTAACAAAAAGGCTAAGAGCAATACACTTGCCTCATAGAAATTATAATCTGGTGGCAATATATTTAACGTTGTTAGCACACTTGCCATATACGCTGAGCCAACACCCATCGAGTACATTACATCCATATTAAGTATTTTATTTCTTAGAGCTCTAATAGCGGCTAAGAACATTTGCTTTCCAGAGTATATGATAACAGGCGTTGCTAGCATAAATTGAATCCAAGTCACGTATGGGTTCTCAAAATTAAGACCAATAAGCCACCCATAGACCATCATGGATAATATTCCACCAAAGACCCAAGCAACAATTAGCTTTTTCTTCATATCACTGAGGTATTTTTCTCTTGCTTCTCTTTCTATATCTGTGCTTTCCTCACTTTCAACTCTCAAGAACTTATATCCAATTTTCTCTATTGTGGCTTTAATGTCCTCCATGGTGATTAATGTTGGATCATAACTGACTGCAGCTTTTTCAGTTGCTAAATTCACCTTGATATCTAAGATCCCAGAATTCCTTTTTAATGTAGTTTCTATCGTTCTAACGCACGATGCGCAACTCATTCCATCAATTCTTATAATTGCATCTCTTTTTTCTCTGACTACACCATAACCGATACTTTCTATGGCTTTGATAATTTGTGCTACGCTAACCTTTGATTCGTCAAATTTTATATGAGCACTTTCTGTTGCTAAGTTAACCTTAGCTTCTTTTACACCATCTATTTCCATAAGCGTTAACTCTATTGTTTTAGCGCACGACGCACAAGTCATTCCTGTAATTTTTATATTTATTTCCATGAAAAATGCACCTCTATACATATTCTTACAAGAAAGATTATTGAAGTTATTTTTTTACAAAATGCAAAAAATGAATTGGAAAATCTTATAAATTTGAAAACTCAATACCTTTTCAAAATAAAAAGTAATCTGTAATCTGTTAGGAGAAAGAAGAGAATGGTTAAGCTTGATGAATATGATTTGAAAATACTATATCTTTTAAGAGATAATTCACGATTGAGCATTTCCGAGCTTGCAGGACTTTTAGGCTTAAGTAGGCCAACTGTAAAAACTCGATTAGAGAGATTAGAAAAAGAGGGAATTATACAAAAATACACAATAAAACTCCTTCCAGAGCTTGAAAGAACCGGCAATACGATCATTATGATAGTGAAGACAAACAATTCTAAGATTTTTGACAAATTTGAAGAAATAGTTGAGATTAACAAATTTGCAAACAGGAGATATATTATAAAAGTTGTTGTAAAAGATATAAACGAACTTAGAAAGATTACTGAAAATGCCGAGCTTGATGTTCTGAAAATAATACCAATTTTAGAAAGTAAAGAAAAGGAAAGACCCTTTAAGGTAAGAGTTCAATTTAAATGCGATTATTGTGGGAAAGAGATAATCGACAAACCTACAGAATATAAATATCATAATAGGGTCTATTTCTTCTGCTGCCAGACTTGCTTAAGGGAATTTAAAAAGATGACAAAAAGATCATAGTAATTAATTTGTAATACTTTGCTTCAACATACAATGAGAGTAGACTATAAGGATAAATTTACTTGCTTCCTTCGCTAACTGCGATTTTCTACGGTTTC
>JAGGXT010000131.1 GCA_021162905.1 Candidatus Odinarchaeota archaeon
CTTCTAGAGGTCTTTGCGGAAATATATTTAAAAATATTTAAAATTGAACTCTTTTCTTATATACAATAAAAAATATATTTATTATTGATAAAAACTGTAATTTTTCTCAACATTACTTTTTTGACATATTTTTTTGTGAAAAATGCGATGGAAAAAGCCAAAAACTTATTAAGGAGAAATGCACTAAATTATTTGTATAACCTTCCCTGAGGGGTAAAGAAATGGCCGAATTGATGATTTACAAGAGCAAAGTTCAAGAGTTAGCAAAGAAGAAAGGCTTCAAGGTATCAGAGAAATTCTATGATGCCCTTAACAAAGCCGTTGAAGAACTTGTAGAAAAAGCAATGAAAAGAGCTGAGGCTGAAGGCAAAAAGACTCTTATGGACAGACACGTTTAAACAAAGAGATCTTTTTAATCCACATTTATCTTTTTTATTTTTGATTAGTTAGTAAATGTTGTTATTGATTTTGAGACAAACAATATAGTGTTTATTGTTCATAATATCGAAGCAATTTAGCTCCTTCATTTGATATTTTATTTATTGATATAAACATAGGGTTTAATGTCTTTTCTATGATTTTCTTCATGCGATAAATATTTTCTTCCCTAGAAAAAATAAAAAATGAGTTACCTATCATAATCATGCTTCCCATCCATCTATTCTCTTCTACGAGCTTTAGAGCTCTTTTTATTTCAACAGTTACTAAACTTGTATAATTTGTAAATTTTTTTGAAAGCTCAATAAATTTATCAAGAGTTGGCTCATCAATCAATTCATCAACCAGCCTGTCGCCTATTTCATTTATTTTCATTCTACTCTTTGCGTTCATTAAAATTTGGCTAGTGGGAATGCCACCAAAGGAGAAAGTTAGAACAGATAAATCCTCAGGTGTGGGAATAAAATCAAGTTCTCCAAATCCGGGGCCTCCTGGTTTCTTTCTTATTTCAACTTTGCCATAGCATTCTGCTATCACATCACCTAGTCCGGTTCTCTCTAAAACTTCAGCCTTGTGTGCAAATTGGGCTACTTTTATAAATGAGTATTTTAAATCAAAAACGATATTTAATGCTAATGCTGCGCTTAATACTCCTGCCGCACTCATTCCAAAACCAGCACCTACGGGAAAATCTAATTGATGTTCAATTTTTAGATAAGCATTTTCTATAAGTTCTTTAGGAATCATAAGTTCTATCAGTCTTCTGGTTACTGGGGCATCAGAATAATGCTCATTAATTAAGATTTCAATTTTTCCCTCTTTAGCGATTTCTTCTTCATAAAGTGTAACTGTGGTGGTCGAACCAGCGTTGATAGAAAAGCCTGCACCACGAGATCCTTTTTTTATAAGATCCTCTGGTTCATCGTGTATTGCAAAAAAGCCAGTTATATGAGCCGGCGCATATGCCACAGCTACTTTCATATTACGATCTCCCTAATCTTTTAAGAAGTTCTTTATATTCATCCTCGCTCATAAAAAAGGAATGTTCTTTTTCTGGAAATCGTTTTCCCTTCACATCAGCAATATATTCAGATATTGCTTTCCTTATTTCATCACTTAAATTTGTATATCTCTTTACAAATTTCGGAACAAATCTTTCAAAGAGACCTAAAATATCATGTATAACTAAAACTTGACCATCGCAATAAGGCCCAGCACCTATTCCTATTGTTGGTATGGATACTTCTTCTGTTATTATTTTTGCTACCTCAGCTGGTATAAGCTCTAAAACTATCGAAAAAACACCAGCCTCTTCAAGAGCCTTTGCATCATTAATTAATTTTACCGCTTCGTCAATACTTTTTCCTCTAACTCTATATCTTCCAAAAATCTTAATTCTCTGTGGAGTTAGACCTATATGTCCCATAACTGGAATATTTGCATCGACTAAAGCCTTTACAATATGTGTGACATTCTTTCCACCCTCTATTTTGACTGCATCTGCTAACCCCTCTTTAATCAATCTGCCAGCGTTAATAATTGCCTCCTTTACTCCAATTTGGTAGCTTAGAAAAGGCATGTCTGCAACAACTAATGCACGTTTTACAGCTCTAGTTACTGCTTTTGTATGATGCAATATATCCTCTAATGTGACAGGAAGAGTATTCTCATATCCCAGCACAACCATACCAACAGAATCACCTACTAATATCACATCAATTCCTACTTGATCAGCTAAAGACGCAAAAGGATAATCATACGACGTTATCATTGTTATTTTCTCGCCTTTCTTTTTCATTCTTTTGAGTTTTTCAATCGTTATTTTTTCAGCGGACATTTTATCATCACCCAGCTTTAAATTAATCTAGTACTAAATTAATTTTTACTTCATTATTAAAGATTCGGATAATATCCTACAATAATCTTCTAATTTTGACAATTATCCAATAAATATGTTTTACTTAACTCTTAAGATTTTTTCAAAATGGTTATATACCCTTCCGTAACATATACTTCAGAAAAGGACTTTGATTGGAGGTCTACTTGTGTCCTACTACAACTTAAAAAAGGAGATAGTAGAGACTTTCAAAATGCTCGTAGAGAAAAATATGTCATCAAGATATGGTGGGAATATAAGTATACGAACACCCGACAAAGCTGATCACTTTCTAATTACACCAAGCGGGATTAGAAAGGATATGCTAAAACCTGAGGACATCATAGTCATTGATGATAATGGTAATGTGATTGAGGGGGCTCATAAACCATCTATAGAAATGAGACTACATCTCTCAATTTATAAAGCAAGGCCTGATATAAGTGCTGTGATACATGCACATACAATTTATTCTTCAGCATTCGCTGTCGCAAGAATGGATATACCTCCCCTGATTGAAGAATATGTAGTTCAAATAGGTGGAGGTGTAAAAGTTTCAAAATTCGCACATGCTGGTTCTGAGGCTCTAGCAAAAAATATTGTAAATGCTCTTGGCCATAGAAAGGCTGCTCTTGTGGCAAATCATGGAGTTGTAGCATGTGGGAAGAATTTAGAAGATGCTGTAACAATATTATTTGCTGTAGAGAAGATGGCTATGTTATATATTCTTGCAAGGACAATAGGAGAACCACACGTACTCCCTCCAGATGTAGTTAATAGACTTGTAGAAATTTATAAAAAGAGAACATTTCAGTAAACTCATTTTTCACTTTTAGACCTTTATAAAAACATAGGTA
>JAGGXT010000248.1 GCA_021162905.1 Candidatus Odinarchaeota archaeon
AAAGGTAAACTCGGTGAAGTATCGAAGAGCTTATTGAGTAAAGTTGACGAATTTGAGGCCGTTGTTTCTGATGTAGAGGCTAGATTAATTAAAGTACTAGAAGAACAGGGAATAGACGTCTCAAAAGTAAGTGGTGACTTGAAAAAGCAATTAGCTGAATATAAGGATTACGTTATGGAAATCAAACGAAAAATTGAAAGTGGTGAGCTAGACAGTTCTGAATTGGTGAACATAACAAATGGTCTTAAGCAAAAAGTAGATGACCTAAAGGTTTCTATCAGTAATCTAAATGTAAATCTCCCCACATTCGCTGGCATAGGTGCTGCTACAGTAGCCACTGGAACAATTGCTGGTGGGGGAACTATGATAAGCCCAACTACTATGATTACCATTGCTACAAAGATACCGGGCCTTTTAGGAAGGTTGAGACGTTCAAAGAATAGGCTAGATGAAAAATTCCTCGAAAGCTATTCAGCTCTTTCAAAGAAACTTGATGCAAAAAGTATTAGGATGATGAGCGTTGTTCAAATGCAGATGGCACAAACTTCATCGCGATACGATATAAACTATGATCCAGATCTATACGTAGAAAGGTATGAGGAAAAAGATTTTGATGAATTCATAAGAGAGATGCAGAATCCAGAGGCATTATCTTTGAATAATGTGTTTCTTGTACTTGCTGATGCGGGTATAGGAAAAACATGGTTCTTAGCTCACCTTGCAAATAAGCTTGTTGATCAAGAATTTCCAGTGTTCTTTATCTCTCTACGGCTTGGGTTTAAATCCCAATTAGAGACTATATTTAACACTGACTATTTCAGAGTGGACAGTGTGATCTCTCAGATGAATGATATAGTTAAAAAACCAGTGGTTTTATTCTTAGACGGCTTAGATGAAGTCCCTAGTAGTGAAAGATCTGCAATTTTGAGATATATCATTTCCCTTGGTGGGCGTAGAGACATTGCTATTGTGCTGAGTTGCAGAACAATAGATTGGATATCAGACCCTGCTATTACGGACAATCTTCCATCCATGAATAGAATAATTTACTCAACAACTGAATATCATGAAGTAAAAGCATCTGCAATGCTAAGCGAATTTACTGATGAGCAACTTAAGGACGCTTGTGAGAAATATGGGATTCCAGTTCCTACTGGTGAACTCTTCAGATTGGCCAAGAAGCCATACATTTTGCGCTTACTCTCCGAATTCTATACCAAAAATGGAAGGTTTATCGATATAAATAACATCAACGAAGTGCTCGCTTTTATAGCGGATCCTCATGGGGCATCTATATTTAATAGAGTTGGAATCAGAGGTTTTTCAAGAGATTTGCTATTGAAGCTTATTGACAAATTTGTCGAGTCGGAGAGCAAAGAGATACCATTAGAAGAGATATCTGATATGATAATGGGCGATAAAGAGGCTTGGGCTCGTATAATAAGTAGTGGTCTCATCAAACAAGAGGAAAGAATGTTTGGCACATTTATAATACTTGACGAGTTTTACGGAAAATACTTAATATTACTTGCACTTAACAGAAAGAAGCCATCAGAGAGACCAACCTACGCATCTAAGGCTGTATTATTATTCCCCGAACTAAAACAAGTAATTCCTGTTTCCGCTGTTCAAGCTCCTCCACAAGTAACGCCAACACCACAAGCAGCTGCTTTCGCTGCCGTGAAAGCTGTTGGTGTTGTTGCTAAAGCAAGACTCTCTATTGGTAGTAAGTCTATAGATTTAGATATCCCAGTTGGAGAAACTAGAATATACAGAAGTTCATCCACTGGAATGCTTGAAGCTAACTTAAATGGAATGACAAAGAATCTTGGACTCGCTGATCCAACAGTGTCAAGAAGACATTTGCTTATAAAGTTTGATGGTCAGCAATTAATAGTGATAGATGAGGGATCCAGCAATGGAACGTTTATTAACGGCCAGAGAATTCCTCGAAATACACCATACAAAATATCCGAAGGACAATCCATAAGAATAGGATTTGGCACAACAATTCAAATACTGGGATTTGCTAGGTAATGATTAAAAACTACAAATACACTTTTCATTCTTTATGAAAAAATGATTATCATAAAATCTAAATAATAGGATTATTGTTTTTTCGCGAATCATTATTAATAGCATTTTAAAACATTCCTCTGCCTAACAGAATGAGAAATGTTTAGCTAATGTTATAATGAGATTGCCTTCAGAGAGATTATACATTTCTTCAACTATCTTAATTTCGTACTCTCCATCAATTACATAAACCATTGCACCATAAGGTGCTGTAAAACCATAAAAAATAAGTCAAACCAGTAATGCACGTTTTTTTAAGGGGTACTCTTTGATTGATTCCATATAAGCACTGGTAATAAATATACTTAACAGCTTGTCATTCTCTTTAAATCTCGATTTTTCTAAAGTTTCAAAGAAGCCTAAGATCTTAGAATATAAGCTCTTATTTTTGATATTCAAAATAAAAAGCTCTCCAAGCATGCTTATGAGTGATTTTAGGAAATCATCAAAATTTTGATCATTATTAACGGTCTTTCCTAGTTTACATGAATTAAGATAGTATTCAAAGTTCTTTTCAAACAACGAAAAGCTTGATTTTATCGCAAATCGCATTGTGAGGCTTAAGAAAGCAGGGTCACCTACTATCTCATATAACTTATAAAGATAATTAATCATTGATTCATAGTCTCTGAAGGAGTTCAATCTGGATAAATTTAGTAACGAATCTGATAAAATATTACACAGTGTAGAAAGATCTAAATATATCTCTTGCACAGTGTTTAAAGTTTCAGAATGTTCAAGCTTGTGTAACGCACCAATACTGGCCTTTACGATTCTTACTAAATCAACTAGAGTCTCTTTAGAGGTCTCCACCATTTTTAAGATTTTTAGGAATAGCCGCCAAGCAAAATGTATATCTCCGTATGCGTAAATATTCTTTGCAGCCAGTGGAAGTGTAAGATCTACATAGAGTGATTTAGAGTCGTTCTCTATTACTTTCTTTGCTTCATTCAAAAACATATATGCTTTCTCTTGTGCACCCAGTTCTTTATAAGCGTACCCTAATCCCGAGCCTACTACAACCTTAAAAAAGTCCTTTGAGCCGTTTAAAGTCCATGCTTCTTCAGCATATCTAACTGTTGTTTCAAAAGGCTTTCCCGTAAAAAAGCGAGTCAGTATTTGATCTATCATGAGCACTTTTGCAAACAATCTATCTTTCTTTGGAAGCTTATCAATAACGTACTTATCCATCATTAAGATAAGTTTATCCTTCTCCATATACGTAGAAGCTATAGATAGGGAATCGCCTAACACATAAGGATTTTGGAAGTCCTTTATAATTTTCTCCAGTTTATCAAAAAGATCAAAAGAGCTTAGGCAAATTATTAATGAGAGCAAATCTGGTTGTGATTGAATTTTAGCGTTATCCAATATTTCTTGAATGAAAAGACCTGCCTCATAAACATCATTTAAAGATAATAATGCCTCACATTTGTATAACGGCCTTTTCAAAATTCTCTCATTTACCATCTTTTCAAAAAGATCTTTATCTTTTAGAGATCTAATCACCGCACAGGCAAATGGATCAACATCTAATCCATGCTTATTTAATAAGGCAAACAATTCATTAAACATCATATCACAAGCCCATGTATTTATTGAAAACTAAGAGAATTTATTGAAAAGCTTGGCAACAGAGTGTCTTACAATTAGATTATCCTAATTATTGCTATATACTTATTATAATTAATCGTTTAGAAAATATTTTAATATTACTT
>JAGGXT010000152.1 GCA_021162905.1 Candidatus Odinarchaeota archaeon
AAATTATTCAGTCCATCTTTATTAGAATCAAATATAATAGTTAAATTTATAGCTGCTATTGCATATTTGACTTTATTCGCATTGCTATATTACTCACCAACACCCTCATCTACAATAGCCGTAATATTTAGTTTTTCAGCTCCTTACATTGCTAATCAAAGTTTGAATATTATAATAATTCAAAATGTTTTCGTGATTGCATTTTTCCTTGATATAATTTATATTATTTTATTACTTTGCTTCAGAAAATTTACTGCATCTTCGGAGCAGCATGTATCATAGTCATGTAATATATACTTTAAAATGCTCTACAAAAAATAAAGTACTCTTGTAACAAATATCTTCCATTATTTTAGTAAAGTAAAAGAGGATAGAGTTAGGTTCTATATTTTGCATGTGAATCAAGATAAAAGATTTATAGTAGATCATTTAGAGAGGACTGCAGCGTTTTCTTATGCAGTTTTATCAAGGACAAGCTTAGCAAAGGTAACATTGTGCATTCTCGAAAAAAGTAAAATGAGTTAGTGCCTCAAAAATTATGACAAAATAAGAAACATTTAATTAATAAGAATATAAAGAGGAACTAAAGGAAGGTTTTTATGCGAGTTATAGGTTTGGTTTTTAGTGCTAGGAGAAAAGGAAATTGTTATCATTGTGTTAATTATTGTTTAGAAAAATTTAAAACACAAGGATTTAAAACTCAAATTATAAATGCTTATGATTATGAGATAAAGCCCTGTTACTCACTTGCGAAATAAGAGGTGTGCTAGGTGCAACTACTGGTATAATAGGCAGCATACAAGCCATGGAAGCCATAAAGCTTTTGGCAGGTATAGATAGTGGACTTAAGGGAAAACTTTTAGTGTGTGATTTTATCGGAATGAATTTCTTTACTGTGAATATTGATAAAAATCCTAGTTGCAAAGCATGTGGGGAACAAGTTGAAGTTACACATAAAGCTAAAGGAAGACTTGTATGGCTTTGTGGCAGCAATGCTGTTAATGTAAATCCCCCTGAACTGTTAGAAATTGATCTTTTAAAGGCTTATGAATCTCTAAAAGATAAATTTAGAATTTTAGTTAAATCGTCCTTAGCACTAACACTCTCCTATAGGGGTGATATAGAAGTTACCTTATTCAAAAAGGGAAGAATGCTTATAAGAAACGTACGAAGCGAGCCAGAGGCTCTAAAAATATATGAAGATATACTTAAAAATGTTTCATAATTTTTTTAAATCTGTTTTTCATAATATATATCTAGTTATACAGTATGATGTTTATTGCTTTAATAAGTTGTTATTATTTCTCTAACCTCTATACTGTCTTAATGCATTAATAAGAGTTTTTTTATGTTTACTAACTTCCCTATCGTTTGGTAAAAACCAAGCGATAGGTGAAGGCCTTGAAAAAGGAAATAAGGAATAGTTCTTGTATATTATTAATAACAATGTTATTACTGTCATTTGCCATTGAGCCTTTCGTTCTACTGTCACCAAATAAAATCGAGACTATACTACCCAGTACTAATAATTATCCAAAGAGGTCAGAGAAAGAAATAAGCACATCTTCCCAGCAAGTTACTTTTCAATTTCACTTAAAAAAAGGCTGGAACCTAATATCTATTCCACTAAGTTTGAGTAATTATAGCGTTGAATCAGTATTTGGTCCAATAATGGAGTATATTGAAGAAATATGGACATACGATGCTAGCGACCCAGACGATCCATGGAAATTATATAGACCAGGAGCTCCATCCTTTGTTAATGAAATAACAGAAATAGATCTCTCGCTTGGGTATATTGTAATAGTTAAAGAGGACGTAACTCTTAATATTACGGGGGAGCCCATTAGTAGCTTTACTTTCAAGTTATATGTTGGCTGGAACTTGATTGGATATCCGTTTTTGGAAAATAGAAGTATTTCTGAGTTTAAAGAAGAACTCGGGACAGACTATAACCTTATTTTTTCGTATTATCCAGAAAATGTGGAATTCCCATGGAAATATTATTCCCCTGATGAACCCGATTCCGAATTAACCGAGCTATCACCTGGTCTTGGTTATTGGGTTTATGTGAAAGATTCTGACAATGATATGCTTGCAGATATGATTGAAGTTACTATTGGAACTGATCTTCACGATCCTGATACCGATGACGATGGATTGCAAGATGGATTTGAATATTATGAACCTCTCCTAGCAGCCAATATTATTATGTCTCAAAGTAGTGTAAGTGCAACTTCTTCCTCAACTGGAAGCTTTGCAGTACCGCTTAATCATTCTTACTACTTAGTAATATACGGTAATGGGGAAGTAACATGCCCAGGAAATGAAGCCGAAGCTATAATCTCTCAAGCGATTAATATAACCCTCATATCTAGTGATGAACAACAAATACAATATCAAAGTATAGATGCTTACACATATGTAATCCAGGGCAATCCTGATTCCTCAGATGTCATAGATAATGTTATAGGTTTCTGTATTGTAGTATACTACTCCTACCTCACAGAAGGTGATTATACACTCGTACTGCAGGTAAATTCTTCAGTACCTTATGCTTCATCAATAACCCTTAACCTCGATATGGTAAACCTGCAAGTTAGTGGAGCTTTGGACCCCACAAAACCAGATACTGATGGTGATGGATTGAGCGATGCGCATGAAATTGCCCATGCAACATCTCCTGTAAACCCAGATACTGATAGTGATGGAATAACCGATAATGATGAAATTGACAGTGATGGTGATGGCTTATCGGATGGTTATGAGTTACAAATAGGAAGTGATCCATACCTCATCGATACCGATAATGATACACTTACAGATTATTATGAGATTGTAGCTAATGTTGCGATTCATAAAGATTTTTACACAGACCCCACGAAACCAGATACTGATGGTGATGGCTTGCCAGACGCTTGGGAGCTAAGATACGGCTATTCAGAGCAAGAAGGTAAATGGGTAATTCATCCATGCCAATATGATACTGATGGTGACGGTATAAGTGATGCATATGAAGACTTAGATGGAGATGGCCTTACGAACCTCGAAGAATACCTTATTGGAAAGACCTTAATATATCGATTCCCATTAAGACCCTCTAGTTATTTGGACGCAATAAAGTATAGCATGGGTGTCTATTCCGATCCTCTCTGGTTCTCGGGACTTTTAGATCCCCAAAATTCTGATACTGACGATGATGGTCTCTCAGATATGTATGAAGGATTAGTTGTCTTTAGAACTAGCGTTCCTGAGGGTGCTAGACGCTTTAGTAATTACCTTTCCGCTACAACAAATGACTGGGCATTTTTAGATCTTAACCCTTATGATGACAACACTGGAATTAAGTTTAAGTTTAGTTCAATAGTTCAAAATCCAAGCGCTGGAACAGAATACGATATTAATTATAATAACATAATTATAGTGTTTGAGCTCGAGGATGGAAGTTATGTAGCTTATAATAAGAACTACAATAGGCTTTATGTGTACATACGCTATTCAGAACTTACTGATGCCGATGGTGATGGAATATTAAATGCTACAATTGCAGTGTTCGTATATTCAGCAAGTGTTTCTGCCGTAACAACAAATAGACCACAGGCGAATTATCTTGGAAGGGAATATTATGGGCCGTCACTTGCATATATTCAAGATAGTGACGGTGATGGAGTACTCGACGGTGATGAAGTAGAACCGCTTAACGATACTGACAATGATGGACTCTTAAATGTAGTTGATATAGATTCTGATAATGATGGCATTATAGATGGTTATGAAATCCTTCTTGGAACAAGTCCTGTTTCTGTAGATTCCGACGAAGATGGAATCCCTGACAATATTGAAAATCAGAACTTGAACTTTGTCGTAGAACCAGGAGAAATGAATCCCTTATTGAATGATACTGACAATGATGGAATCCCTGACAGATTTGAAGACATCAATGGAAATGGTATTTGGGATCCAGACATTGGTGAAACAAATCCAGTAGACCCAGATACTGATGACGATGGATTAACAGACCTTGAAGAGATAAAGGTTTACTTTAGAACTAATGCAACGAAATTTTACCATTACGCAATGCCGAATACTTGGATAGCTATAGACATAGGTTATTCGCTCCTTAAAGGTTATACATTTGAGAAAAAAGCTTACGTTGTCTATGACTCAAATAGAGTATTGGGAATAACTCCAGAATATTACCCATATATGTTCATAAATGAATGGAAGGTTGCAATAATACCAGATGATTACATGTTTCTTGAGGACAATAAAACATATTTAGCTTATATATACATCCCCACTGACGACATTAATATCACATATCTAATACCAGTTCCACTTCCTAATTTTGTAGGAGAAGAAATGCAAGCATTAGATACAAATCCTCTGGATCCAGATACTGATGATGATGGATTGATAGATAGTGAAGTACAAAGAATAACATTCAGAACAAATGCCGATGATGTAGATCGTGATGGAACGGTGGATTATCTATCCACTGATAACTTAAACTCTTGGATCGTTATAGTTAAGGATTTTGATATGTCCACGACCAGAAACTTCTTCGGTGTCATTAATTCCTATGGCAGAGTGGACTACATAACTATTAATGACTCTGAAAAATCTGATGGAAAGAAAATTACCGAGACTCCAGAGGGTTATGATGTCTATATTTTCACTAACGCAAGTGGCGTATATAAAATAGTAAGTATAAAAGACAGCCAAGGTAATGTCGCAAGCCAAGTTTCCATAAAAGATATTGAGTGGCATCCATCTGGGTTAAGCGCATATATACTTGGAAAGTATAATGATCCGATCTTTGGTCAAATATGGGTACTATGGGAATTTGATGCTCGAACAGGAAATCTTCAGGAAAAATTGATATTATCAGATAGTTATGCACCGTACACTGCAATAGAGGTTACCAGTAATGGGGAATCACTTGTCATACTTGGTAATAGATACCTTATATTTGTAGAGATAGACAATTTTGATACGTCCGTTGTAGACACTTCTCTTAAAGCACAGTGGTATGATGTTATATGGATTTCTAGTGAAAGATGCGGGTATATTGTTGGAAGTGATGGAATATATAACTATATTTTGAAATTTAGCTATATTTCATTAAAACCTATTGCCGTGGATATAGCAGTGGTGAAAGAATGGTCTGCTAGTGATGGAGAAGCAAAACATATTGAATGGTGCCAATATTGCTATGAGGCAATCATAGCATATGGTGATACTATCGGCCTTTTTGACCCTCTAAGTAATGATCTCACTCCGTTTGAAACGTTTGGTACTGAAATTATTGATCTCGTTATGTTTTACGGATCGCAAGTACTAGTGGTATGTCAAACCAAAGCATATCTTTATGATTTTGCTGAACGGTTAATTAAAAAAACTTATACGCCCGATAAATATGAAATTTTCATATGCGGTGATCAGCGAGAAATGTTACGTGTGCATTCTCCAGCTATCTTACTAGCAGGAAATCAGAGCTTGTACATAATTAAAAGTGATACTACAATGGAAAGTATATGTGGATCATCTGAAAGTGTAGCAATCGGATGGCATCCATATGATAAAGCAGCACTTGTAATATTCTCCAGTAATATATGTATGTACATCCAGCATGATGAATTCCTAATGATTGATATTCCTGGTGAAGTAAATCCGGTCTACATGGCTGCTGATTCTGATACCACTTCTCAGGAGGCATCGTCCGCATATAAGAACATCTTCCCATCAATTGCTTATTCAAAGACGCATTATGAAAGAGTCATATTTAGGACTAACGCAACCGATATTAATGGCGATGGTATAATTGATTATGCATCTATCAGTAATTGGAATACATGGGTGGCAGTTCCAATATCTGGAGTGAAACTTGTTGGATATGGTCGTGTAGATGGTACAGAAATTTCAGATAATGATTTAGCTCAAGAAAAACCAATTTATATAACCAGCACGCCAGAAGGTTATAATGTATATCTGATATATAGATTTGCTTATGAAGAACAAATATCCGTTAGTGCTAATGATGTTGCATGGAGAAGATCGCCTTACTGGGACATCGCATTCATAGCATGTAATGATGGCGTTGTAATCATGTATAATGCAACAAGGGATACTTTTTCAACATTTACATTTGATTCCAGTGTAGACTTTTATGGTGTAACTTGGAGCTATGATGGACAATATGCAATAATTGTTGGTTCCAGCAATACAATTTTACTCTATGACATTGTAGCAAACTCTTTCAAGCTTTATAATAGCAGTAACCTTACACAGTTTGCTGGGGTTACATGGTATGACATTGTGTGGCATGATCCAACTCAACTAAATCCATCGACTTTCGGATATATAGTTGGGTATAAAGCAAGCACGCAACAGATAGTAGTTGCGAATGTGACAATTGACGAATCAGGCAATTTAGCTCTTACATCTTTGTGGTATTACTCATCTATATATCCAGCAAAAAGAGCTACTGTCCCAGTTACTGAAACCATCTACTCATTTGCTATGGTTAACGATAATGAGTTAATTCTTTGGTGGGACGATGATGGGGACTATTACGAGGTTATAAATATTACATCACTAGCCGAAGAAAAATGGTATATGGACCCAATACTTCATGGTTGTTATGCTCCTGATGACTATGTAATATTCATCCCAACATCTGAAGGTATTGTTATAGAAGTTGATACGACATTAATCTCCCCAGGTTGGTATACAACAGATATATTAACTGATTATCTTATTGTTCCTGGATATTACCCGCTCTATGATTGTGTGTGGACTATGGGTCTCTACTCAACTTATCCTTATTGTATTTGCGTTGGTGGGGCTGGAAGCGAAGCAGTAGCATTTGTACCAAGCAAAGAAATACCATCAGATAATTGGACCGTAACATTTACGGATTGTGGTGTGCTTAAGGCCCTTGCTTGGAATGCCAAGATGGGATATTGTCTTGCAGTCGGAAATGGCAAAATTGTTAAGTTGTATGGAGAGTTTGATGCTGTAGTTATCGATATTCCAGAAGATAACAACCCAGTTTATATGCGTGGGCAAGGTTCATGGAATATCATATCTCCAGAAGCAAGTGCTGCTGTAACATCATTGGTACCAACAAATACTTATAAAGATTCAGAAACTGTGACGTTATACATTATTTCAAGAGAGACTATACAGGATGGTACTGATCCTCTAGATCCAGACACCGATGGAGATAGACTAACAGATTATGAAGAATATATATTCCTTGGATGGAATGATACAGATGGTGATGGCCTAATAAATCCGCTTGATATAGACTCTGACGGTGATTTAGTTCCAGACTCTGAAGAGTTTAGATGGAATGTTGATAGTGATGCAGACGGCCTTCCAAACGCTCTAGACATAAATTCAGATTTGAATCCAAACAATATGACATACGGAGACCTATATAACGATACAGTCGAAGTCCTTGTCGTGTTTAGAGACCTCTCACCATATGCTGGTGAAGGAAAGATAGGTGTCTATGTTGGTGGTAGTACATTAACAGGATACATATACTCTGGAACTCTCACGGGAATAGATTTCTCATCACTAATTCCTATAACATATACGTATAAGATTGAAGGTGAACAAAAAGTTGAGCAAATTCATACACCAGATGGACGGTTACTCTACTACTACATAGATAATGATCCAACGCAAGGGATTATAATTAAAATTAATGATACCGCTGGAGAACTTTATCTGCCAGATCGAAATGTTCCTTCAGAGTACTTGGTTAGAGATTTGTTGTCTAAATTTGCGAAGGAATTCTTAGAAACTTATAATGCCAGTTCAACAGTAATAGGTGCCGATACAGATCATGATGGTCTTGTTGATGGTGCTGAATATATGGCAGGAACAGATTATACAGATCCAGACTCTGATGATGATGGGCTAGCTGATGGAAGAGAAGCATTCTGGAACTTTGACGTAGATAACGACGGGCTCATAAATGCTTTAGATATTGACTCTGATAATGATGGTATTCCTGATGGTTGGATTGATGGTTGGGTATTTAACACTACAACTTGGTCTGGGTATGTGAATGATAGCTTGAAAGATGGCATTAGACAGCCATGGGAAGGTGAAGACTTAGATTTGGATGGAGTGCAGGATCCTAATGAATCATGCATGTACCTAAATGACACTGATGGTGACGGATTATTAGATGGCTATACAAAAGTTGTCAATGGAAAAATATACCTCGGTGAATTGTCAATTGGTGGAAATAATACACTCGTGGACACTGATGGTGATGGTGTTAATGATGGCATTGAAGCATATACATTCTTCATATACGATCACTTATACACGGACGACGTAGCTATCTTTAAGCCAAACGAAGCGGCAGAGTATAAATTTACAATTATACTAGAGGAACATGGTTATTACAATATCACTTTACACGCATTTTATGTAGCGACTACAGTAATAACTGGAAACCCCGGATACTCTCTGTTTACATTTACAATTTCTAATGAATCCGAATCATCAATATATACAGAAACATTCGAAATCTCTGGTGAAGAATGGTATGCAGATCTTCATACGTCAACTATTGAACTAGGACCCGGAGTGTATAAGGTAACATTGAGTTCCAGTGGGCAAATTGCCGATGGTGTTGAGCTAGTAATTAGCGATATGGTGGTTTATAAGCTAGGATCTAATGTTTCATGTGTGGATTCGGATGATGATGGCCTAACAGATTACGACGAGATATATGGAACACAAGGTTATTATACATCTCCTATAAGCAGAGACACTGATGTGGACTTAATTGATGACGATGATGAAATAAGTGCGGGACTCGATCCATGTGAACTTGACACAGATGGCGATGGCATTTGGGATGGGTGGGACTTAAGAGCAGATCAAGGCGCAGATCAATATAATCTATATTGGAGCTACATGATACCAGCTGGGCTTCTTAGATTCACCAGAAAGTTCAAAGTAGTATATGTCGTCGGTGCAAGTAAAGGAGCTTATGGTAGTCTGACAGCAGAGTGTTACATTTTACATGAAATAAGAAGTACTTTAGAGGGTACTGGCTATGATGTAGGGCCTCTTACTGATGAGGAGTTACAAGCGCTTGCATCGAATAACACACAATTTAACTTTGCGTGCATAAGCAGCGTGGGGACTCCAGAACTTAATGCAACAAAAGTGTATAAAGCCTCAATAACATATAAAGTTTATATTGCTGACTATCTAGTCTCGCTATATAATACACGAGATAAAAAAGCACCTCCTGGAGATTATTATGGAATATTAGAAATAAACAGCATTGAGCCTGGAAAATATCAAGAAATAATTATTCAATTCTCAATAAATCCTGCTTTCGATGAATTTACAAAAACCCCAACTGATAATGATGCAATAGTTCCAATATTCTATGTTTGGGTGTTTAATGATACATTCACTAAAAAGAATAGCTTAGTAGCTAAATGGGTATTCCCCGCAATTATGTTGCATAGACATGCATATGAAGTTAGAATTATTATACCTCCAGAAGTAGCCACCACAAATAAACTGTGGTTTATCCTGTCTCCTAAGTGGTTCAAAAAGAGTGGCGATAATATCGAGCTATCTCCATTTCCATATCCAGGTGACCCATATTACATTAAAATAGGCTCTATAACCCATATAGTTCACGAATCCGCAAGAGCTCTATTTGTTAGGAATAAAGGAATTATTGAAGGAAGATATGACGTTATTCATTATCTTAAAACCCAAATAGACTCGATGTCATTTAGTCAGTCTGGATATTATCAAATTGGCGAGTATAATATCTACGTGTTGGACATAAATACTGCAACAGAATCTCAGTGGCAAACATATTATGATTTGGTTACCAGTGATGACCCACCAGTTGATGCAATATTGTTAATTGGCAATACAAAAGATGAGGTAATTAAAGTTGCTGGATCTATAGATTGGAATCCTGCTTGGAATCCTAATAGAACCCAAACATATACCTTTATAACCTCAAGTGGTGACGTGATACAAAACACAACGGCATATGTTGACAAAGTACTTACAATTACTGATAAAGTTTTCACACTTGGTGTTGATTTCAGCGTCGCTAGAAAATTACCCCTTAATCAATATGGTGAACGAATTGGACGGTACATTAGAGACGATGTCGAGATAGTCATAAAAAAGGTTGGTGTAGATAAGTACGATGTAACAGTTACTAAATATCCAAAAGTTATAGATCTCTCAGAGGGAATTATAAGGTTAGATGTACATTATGAATACGGTGTTTCCGCAGCCGAATGTGATACGATCCTAACAAATGTCTTAGGCGAAGAATATGCCTTACGCGTAAAAACAACCAAGTCTATACTTAGTAAGATATCTATTGGTTTTTCTGTTTTCAGCAATGCATATTCGTTAGCTGCTGCATGTGAATCAGGAGATACTGTTCAACTATATGTTGCACTCGCAAACTTTGGTTTAGTAACACTATCTGTTATCGATGAAGCAGCTAATGGCATAGTAATAGCTAATACTGAGTTGCTTGGAGAAATTAAAATAGGCTCTGTAGTTACTGTAGCATCATTTGCAATAACTGTGGGTTACGACATATATAATATCATAACGGCTAATAACGTCATTCTAAAACAATATCACACAGAATCATTAGCAGCTGACATAATTGATACTATAATTGCACTCACATTGATAGGAGGCCTAATAGATGCTGTATGGACATTAGTCGTTATGGGCATTGACAGTTTATTTGGAACGAATCTTTCTCCGCTTGTCGGATCAATAGGTAGAACCATTGTAACAGCTGTTGAACTTGCAGTAGGTATTCCACCTTCTGCATATCAAGAAGAGGCTCTTAGAAACATTGCAAGTTATCTAAACGAGGTGGCTCAGGATCTCATAGATAAATCTGAGCAACTTGGTAATCCATGGTCAGTGATAGTTTTATATCCCTATGTTCCATAATGAGGTGATTTGATAATGTTTAAGTGGAAAATTGTTGCAATTCTTTTCATTTCTTTACTTCTCATGAACCTTGGGTTACTAAATCAAAATGTGATCGCAATTAAAAGCAATAGTGCTCCTCCTTCACCACCTTGTAGGCTTTATGGCACGGTTAAAATAGATGGAGAGTATGTCTCCCCTGGTACAACATTGAAAGTAATTATTCCAACTACAGGTTACTCCATAACCACGACAATTACGACCTATAATGGAATGTCAGTATATGATATTGAAATACCCGCTGACGATCCAGACACATCTACGGTTGAAGGTGGTCGCGATGGAGACATCTTGATTTTTATGATAGATGACTTAATAGGTTATCCTACTGCTGTATGGAAATCAGGTGCTGTTTATGATTGGTTCAATGTCGACTTTAAAATTCTAAGAAAGAATGCGACAATTAATCTATTTCTAGATAGGGAATCTTTTGTTTATGGCGAAGAAATTCCTATAATTGGGAATGTAACTGCCATAGACGATAAAACACCTATCGATAATATGAGCGTTGTCATCAAAATGGTAGATACTCTTATGTATACCATATATTTTGAAAATGTAACTCTAACCAATAGTAGTGGCATATTTGAACAGGTGATAAAAGCACCCACATTAGATCAGTATATACGTAAGTATAAGATAAGCGTGTTCATTGCAGGCAATTCAACAATCTCCATATCGAAATACATATATGTCTATCCACCAACGTGCGCTATATTGAGTCCAAATCAATATGATACTGTTAAAGGGAGCGTAAATGTAACTGTAACGACTGATACTGCAGATTTAAGAGTAATGAAATTATTTATAGATGAGAATGTTGTTGCAGAATGGTATGAGCCGGGTACTCATACATATAGTTGGAACACGTTAGAATATACAGATGGTCTTCACACTATAAAACTTGAGGTCAATACAAGTAGCGATGTTCTGACATCTACAGTTGATGTGTACGTAGATAACAGTCCACCTATAATTGGAAATATAACGTACTACAAATATGTTCTTGAAGGCAGTGAACAAAGGATTACTGCTTCAGTATACGATACTGTGAGTGATATTTCAAGCATAAAGGTATTCTATAAAATACACTTCCCTAACTGTACAGAAACTGAATGGTATTCTATTAACATGGAGCCTATGGATAGCACAAAATACTTAACAACAATTTCAAGTGTCATACCTGCTAATTCCTCGGTATACTTCTATATATATGTCAATGATTCGATGGGGAACGAAAGAATAGATAATAACATGGGACGTTATTATGTTTATCAAATACTCGAAAAAGTAAATGCTTCGTGTAAAATATTAAACCCTCAAAATAACTCCTTTGTTAGAAAAATAGTTAATATCATAGTAGTTGCAAATGTAAGTAGTAGTATTCTTGATAACGTAACCTTATCAATAAACGAGACTCAAAAAGTTGTTTGGGATATTCCAGGTATTTACGAGTATGACTGGAATACAGAAACATGGGATGATGGCCCTGTTAATATAACGTTGACCGTCGCGTTAAATAACGGAACGATATTAAGTGACAATATTAAGGTAATTATTGATAACACTCCACCAAAAATTATTAGTGTTGAGACCCCAACTTCTGTACATGTAAATAAGGTTATTAGAGTAAATATAACGCTTGAAGATGAAACTTCTGGAATTAAAGAGGTGTTTGTGGTTTATTCAGAGAATAAAGCAGACTGGAATAATGTAACGGCTTCTCTTTCTGATTCAAAATATGTAGCGTATATTCCTGAGCAGTCTAGAGAAACTACTCTATATGTATATATTCTGGCTGTTGATAATTCGGGTAATGCCAAGTACGATGATAACAATGGAGAATACTATGTAACTTATGTGATATTACCGAATGTTACTTGTAAAATAATATCACCAGAGAATAACTCTATAGCTAGAGACACCGTAAGTATAGTTGTAACTTTAAGAGCGTTAGCGATTAAGAATGCATCATTATTAATAGAGAATGAGATCGCTATGGCATGGTTCCATAGCGGAAACTATAGCTACTCATGGAACACAACAGGGCTATCTGATGGAAGATATAAGATTGAATTGGTTCTCTACACAATAGATGGTGAAGTTTATAGTGATACAATTACACTACTTATCGATAGACATCCTCCCGTGCTAGAAGATTTAGCATATCCGGCTGAGGTTAATGTTGGCGATAGTATCATAATAAATATTACTGCGCGAGATGAAATTTCTGGAATAAAAGGAATCTATGTCCTTTATACAATTAATGATGGAATTTGGATAAACGTAACAGCAACAAAGATGAATTCCAAATATAATGTAACTATCGCTGCATCAGCCGAGGGAACTTTGAAATTCTACATAATTATGAGAGATAACGCAGACAATATGATAATTTACGATAATTATGGAGAGTACTATGAAGTATCAATAATAAAAGCTGTTGTAGAGGAGAAGATAATATGTAAAATACTAACGCCCGAAAATGAATCCTTTGTTAGCGGCTTAGTTAACATAACGGTATCTCTAAGCGCTCCTGACTTTGAAAGTGGAGCATTATATATTAATGACGATTTAGTTAGTACTTGGAATTCAGCTGGTAATCATAGCTACCTATGGAATGCTTCAAGTGTTAGTGATGGTATATATAGAATTACTGCAATCTTGTACACTACAAATGGATCATCATATAGTGATGAAATAATAGTTTTCTTAGACAGACAAGCTCCAGTACTTATAGATTTGGAATATCCAGATGTGGTTGAGGAAGGAGATAAAATAAATATCACTATTAGTGCTCAAGACAATCTAGCTGGAATTAAGAGTGTAATTGTTTCTTACTCCATAAATAATGGGACTTGGGTAAATATAACAGCAACGAAAATTAACTCTGAATATAATGTAACCATATCTGCAACTACTAATGGCACTTTAAGATTCTACGTAACGTTGATAGATAATGCAGGCAATAAAGTAGTTTATGACAATGATGGTGCATACTATGAAATAACAATAAAAAGTAAGACTGAAGCTCCATCGGAGGAGGTACCTACAGAAAGTGAAGGAACCATTGGTGGAATTCCAACACGCACATTGATCATAATAGTGGGAGTTGCAGCAGTTGTAGTGATCATTATTTTCATAGTTCTAAAAAGACGCTAAAATCATTTTTTATTTTTATTAGTTTCTTGATTCTTTATTGCAAAAACTTATTTTGATGTTGTGTGTTTAATTATTCTTGGTGTAATTATGTCAAAGAAGGTGAAGGTAAAGTTAAAAACATTTGCATGGGACGGATTAGAGTTAAAAATCCCTGAAAATTGGGAGATTTCAAATGCTGAGTCTATTGATAGTCTAGTAGTTTTAACAATTGATGATTACAATATTAATAGACTCATTATAGCAATAGCCTTTGGAGATAGATATAAGGACGATATTTCTCATCTACAAATTCTTGAAGAATATCTACAATATGTACGTTCAGGAATTTCTGATTTTCGGATAGTAGATAGAGAAATAGTGCTCGCTATGAGGCACAGAGCTCTTAAATTTTATTGGAGAAATGGATATCAAGGCTTTGGCTTTGCGTGGAAATGTGAACATTCTAAGAAGATTTTTACAATGATAGCTATATTTAAGTTGGACGAAGTCAAATTAATGAAGTTTCTCGAAAGAAGTTTTATTAGTTCAATTAGATGCCACGGTGCTCCTTTAAAAGCATGGTCATTTCTAGATTTAAATTTTAAGATACCCTCTGATTTTTACTTTAGAGTTGCCGAATTTGCTAAAGGTGTTAGATTATTTAAATTTGAAAATGATTCTGAAGATAACTTATTTTTCATGAAATTTGATCTTGAAAAGGATAAGTTAAAAAAACTTAGATATGATTCGGCTGATGAATTCCAGAAATTTTTCCCAGATGAACTTGAATCGAAAGAGCTAAAAATGTACTCTCTTTTTATCTCTCCAAATAGAATTCAGTTGCCACCGCATGAAGTATACTTTTTCGAGGGAACTAAAAAAGAAAGGAAGTTTCTTATGAAAACTGTATTTAAAAATCTCTATGGGTATACGTGGCTTTGTCATCAAACGAATAGTATGTATGTTGTGATGATTAAAACTGAAACTATGAGTAAGGACGAATCAATCAAGATAATTAGAAGAGTTGTGGAGAATACTTTATGTCATATTTCTCGGTAAGTAAAGATATTATGATGTGAATATTTTAATTGCAAGTTCTTTAGCTGGTTCAAATATTGTAGTGTCTCCAGTCCATTTTCTAGCCTGCTTTCCAAATATTGTAGTGAATTGCTCGATGAACTCTCTAATTTTCCTGTGATAAATCACTAAATCCTCAGTAGCTACAACTATAAGAGTGAAATCTTCTGTATGTCCAAAAATCAGTTTCACATCACCTTGATCAACAACTGCTGTTTCCCTCATACTTTTCGTAATAATTTTTAAAGCTGACTTTAGGGCCGTTAAAACTCCTGCAGCCAAAAGAATCTCATCGCTTTTTTCATCAAATTCAATTCCATCCTCTTTAAACCTGATATGAAAAATAGGTATTCCACTCCCATAAATAAAATATATCTCTCTAAGCTTTCTTTCCCATCCGATTTCTGAAAATGATGGTATATTTAATATCGAGAAGTTTACTATTACACTACCAATAACCATTGATAATGCCCCAATAACGTAAAAAACCGAGTCATATTGAGTCATCATATCACTTGTTAGAAATTCGCCAATCCCAAACAAAATAATCCCGTTAATGAACATTCTTAAGAAAATTTTATCCCTCTCGGCACTTACCTTAAAAACATATACCGAAAACATTATGAAAATTGCCATACTAAGAGGCAACAGCACAGCTGCGCTTAAAAAAATCTGAATTTCTCTTGGACTTAAAAATAGAATGATGGAAGATAATATTCCTATAATTGTAAAAATATTATATGTTTTAAAGGGTAAGGCTTTTTCTTGAACGTATATAAATAAGAGAAGTCCAACTATAACAGCTACATATCCAGAATGTATCCATATTAATCTATTCTCTTTAGTAGCATAAAAATCGGCAATTATAAAGAAAAACTGTTGTAAGCAAATCGCTATAAGGAGGAAAGACCACAAAAAACGTGAGTCATTGAATCTCTTCTTCGGTTCTATATACCATTTATAAAGGAAAATAACTATGAAGATCAAATTAATGGTTATTAACGCTGTCAGGAAGGCAAATGCCAAATCTCTTAATATGCTTACTTCTTCAAATACTACCATAGTTCGACCCTCTTTTCTTCATAAAATAACTTATCCTTTTATAATTAATTATACTTTACGTATCTCCTAATCATTTATAGTATAATCAATAATAGTGATGTGCAGTGTTAATAAAAATCAAAAGATTTTAAAACTTAGACTTTTATTAAAAGATAGCTTGTTTACAGAGATATAATAC
>JAGGXT010000330.1 GCA_021162905.1 Candidatus Odinarchaeota archaeon
CTATTAGCATGCTTGAAGATTTAAAAAATAAAATTTCGAGAATTTTTTTATGTTCCAGTTTTGGATATACGATTAAAATTTGATGAAAATTATGAAATGAACTATTTTGAGATAGTGCTTAACACGGATGCGAAGCCAGCTCTTAATTTATGGATCGAGTTAATTGATTTCATTAAAGTGTTAGGTATTAACATACCAGTATTTATTAGATGGGCTGGAAAAACGAATGTAGATCCCATTACACTAGGAAACTACTTTGGAAAAGCCTTATCCTTGATGAAAATAAAATTGAAAACTAAGAGCCCTATAAACTCAATTAGGCTAATTAGGAAATTCCGTAGGACTGGGATCCAAATGTGCCACTAGGTGGTATAAGGTGAGAAAGCTAAAGACGATAAAAATTCGAGCAGAGACTTACGAGAAGTTAAAAGAATTTGCAGACCTATTACAATCAAAATTAAAAAGGCCAGTTTCTCTTGATGAAGCAATTCGATATCTTTTAAAATTGTCTGAAAAAACCAAAGTATCTTCTTTTGCTGGAGCTTGGAAAATGTCTGATGAAGAAGAGAAAGAAATCATGAGTTCGTTGAAAAGGTTGTGGTCTAGCTGGAGAATATAGAGCTTATTGTATTGAACGCGGCTATGCTTGTTGGAATTTTGAGAAGAAGATATTCTTCGTTATTTCGTTATATTACGAAAGGAATGTATTTTTCGGAGATATTACTTTTTGCTATACACTAGTCATAATATTTTTTCATTTATTATTAGATTGTGATTTCTTATGGAACCTCTCGAGAGCTTTTATTTTCTCCTTGATGTTTTTAAACTGATTTTCTTTTATCCTATGTTGTTGGTCCTTCCACAGCTTCCTGTAGAAGTAGAAGTACTCGGAAAGTTCTATCTCGTCGCCGAATATGACTATGTGATTTTCAATTACCTCCATCTTTATATAGAGGGGGAGTAGCTCAAAAATTCGTATGTCGTATATGGAGGGTGCCTTGCCAAGCAGCTTCCACCAGATTTTCATATTCTCGCTATTGTCTTTTACTCTTGTGATTACTGCAACATCTATATCCGATCTCATAGTGTTTTCGCCTCTAGCGTAGCTTCCATACACTACAGCCCAATATCCCTGGTCCTCTATGAATTTCAAATCTTTCCGTATCTCATCTAGTGTTTTTCTTGATGAAATTTTCTACAACCTCCACAAATTCAAGTAGAGTGTCTCTTATTTTGTCTATTGACCTTAGTATCTTCTCTAATTCGATCTTATTATATCTGTGAACCAATACGTTTCTTAGACTATTAAGTTGTTTAAGAGTTTCGGCTAACTCGGGTGATATGATTTTATTGCTCTCTAGTGTATCAATATTCGACAGATCATCTTTAACCGTATACCCAGAATCTTTAACCATCATAGCAACTAAATCGGTTGCTGCCTCAATGCAAGTATGTATTCTATAGAATAGTGCATCAATCAAAAAATCATCCGTTGGTTCTGGCAAATTCATTATTTTTTCAATGATATAGTCCATCTTCCTTTGATATCGTTTTTTCCTTTCACTCATCGTTATCACGAATTTTCACGTACTTAAGTTAATAATAATATGGAAACATATATGTTTTTTCAATATAAATTTACATTTTAAGAATAGTTCATTAACTCCTAATTAGATGTCAAATCTAATGATGGAAAAAATTTAAAATATGCCATATACTAATTTATAATTGAAATGCAAAACGCATATCAATGGGCTCAAAAAGTAAGATTTATACTTGGAGTGGTTATCAGTTGCATAGGGGTTTCATTGCTTGTCTACTGGGTGAATCTATTTATTCGTTATGATGTAAGCATTGTTTCTGCTTTTCTAATTTGCATTTTAATGGGACTTGTCTATGGTTTTATATTTGCAATGAGTGCTTTTATAAGTAGGTTTAAAGACACAGTGTACATTTTCCAATGTATCCTTGCATATGCAGCATCTCTTGCTATACTTAATTACTATTTGTTATTTATACGAGGCATCGTGCAGATGAATCTTGTAGATCTTGTATTCTTTAATTTCATTCCATGGCTAATTATTGTAATTTCCATGAGATTTTATAAGCCTGGCGAGAACCTTAAAAGTACAAAAGGCATTATCAAATACACAATGCGATTTATTGGTTGGTGTTTTATTTTCCTATTCTTCCCAATGATTTTAGTGTTCTCCGTTACATGTGCTTTAGATTCATTGTTACTAATTATGAAGTTTCTAAAAGGTGCTCTTTAACTTTGATGTTGTATATGATTAAGATGCATCTTACTTTAGCCTTTCGATAATTGTATTTTCACACGTTTTTTATGCTTATAGTTTTTAGTCTCAATAACCATCAAGAAAGATCACTTTACCACCATCATAGTGATTCCTGAGAAGCACTCGCTATTTTAATCCATATCGACAGTGCTTACAGAGAGAAAAATAAAAGTTATATATTATTAGTAATACTTTTTCAATAAAAAGTATTACCAAAGGAGGATATAATATGAGAAAGAAATTTTTCACGGTCTTGATGTTTTTCATGCTTGTAGCAGCTGTTCTAATGCCTATCCAGACAACTGTTGCTGGTAATGTATATGCCCAAGTGATTTCCACAAATGACAGCAAGCCTCTTGTAGTTTGTACTACTAGTGTTCTTGCCAGCATAGTAGAGGATTTAGCAGATGGAGATGTAGAGGTGAAATACTTAGTTTCACCTTCGATGTGTCCAGGCCACTATGATGTGAAACCTGGTGATGTTGAAACTATTAGAAATGCCAGTCTCATCTTGGCTCATGGGATGGAATGGAGTGGATGGCTTAGAGAGCTCATAAACTCTGCAAATCAGACAGGCGACTTACATGTCCCGATATATAACATTACTGGCCCCTGGAACACACCTCCAATGCTCAAGCAAAAATATCAAACTGTGGCATCAAAACTTTCAGAAGCACTTGGGCTTAATGTTTCAAGCAAGCTTTCAAAGTGTCTTGATGCTATTGATCAAGTTGATGCTGAACTCAAAAGCATGGTTGATAAGTATGGGTTTAATGGAACGCCTGTTGCATGCATGTTATGGCAGAAAGGCTTTGTTGAATATCTTGGCTTTAAGGTAGTTGCAACTTATGGGCCTACTGAGTATTTATCACAGAGCGACATAGAGGAGATCGAAACGAACATTACAACATATGGAGCGAGACTCATAATAGATAATTTACACAGCGGTATAGAAGTTGGACGGAAAATAGCAGAAGACACAGGCATAGTACAAGTAGTACTAATAAACTTCCCCGGGTCTGTTGTTGGAATCAATAATGTGACCGAGATGATGTTATATAATGCTGAAATGCTTGCTGATGGGCTAAAATACTATGAGTACAAGGTTGAGCTAGAGTCGTATAAATCTGCTGTGAGTTTCTGGCAGTATGCAACAATAGGTGTTGTCTTATTAGCTGTAATAGAGGCAGTTATAATAGTTTTGCTGGTTGTGAGGGCGAAAAAACATGAGTGATGATAAACTTGAGGCGTTAAGAAATAGGGAATATTTGACACTTGAGGATGCAGCAAAGCTTCATGGTCACAAAGGTCCTTTTTTGGTGATAGGCTATAGAATTGGTGAGTACATTGTAGAGAAGGTTAAGCCAAAAGACGAGTTCGGCTTAAGTGCCAAGGTGTATATTCCCTTCAAAACACCTTTTTCTTGCATATTAGACGGGTTGCAGTGCTCAACTAAGTGTACTCTCGGAAAGAAAAATATAGAATGTATTGATAGCAATGATATGAGGATAGTATTTGAGTGCAAAAATGACAAGAAGAAGATATACATCTGGCTGAAGAAAGAGATTATTGAAGAGGCTTTAACATGCGAAGATCCGAAATTATTCGTGGAGAAGTTAGAAAAGATGCCAGCGGAAGAGTATATGGAGAAGATGAATATAGAGTAGCTGTTTTACTCAAAAATGTCACTACAGCATATCCCCGAAGTAAGGATCCAGCATTAAAAAATGTGTCAATAGGCATAAAGAAAGGATCATTATCGCTGGTAACGGGGCCTAATGGTGCTGGTAAAACCACATTATTGGAATTAATATTAGGTTTTCTACGGCCTTTAAGTGGAACTGTAAGAGTTCTGGGCCTGGAAATGCCTAAACATGCAAGAAAAGTTAGGCTTATGTCCAGTTATCTGATGCAGGATTTTATGAAACCACCAACTGAAACATATACGGTTAAACAAGTCGTTTCAATGGGTCTTGCAGCGTTCAAAGGGCCAGTAAGGCCATTATCTAAGCGTGAAAAGGAATTAATAGAGCGAGCCATTAAAATGGTTGGGCTTGAAGGACTCGAAGAGAAACCTATAGGAATCCTTAGTGGCGGACAGCAACAGAGAGCTTTTCTCGCTAGAGTGATTGTAAGGCAACCAAAATTAATATTGCTGGATGAACCTTTTTCAAGCTTAGATCGTGAAGGTAGAATGGAAATATCCATGCTAATCAATGATATAAGGAAACATCTTAATTCGACGGTTATCGTTGTTAGTCATGATATATCACCGATAATAGACTATGTGGATAAAGTTATCGAAATGAAGGATGGATGCGTGGTGAGCGAGAATGATCTTCATGACTCTTCTATTTATTGAGGCTTTGATAGCGGCTCTTCTGGCTGGCAGCCTTTGTGGAGTTCTTGGTACATATCTTCGAAAACTTGGATTATTAACGTTATGTTTCACAGTTGCTCATGCAGCCCTTGCTGGAGCAGCTTTCTCAATTCTTTTTTCTACATCACCTGAACTAACGGCCTTTTCTTTTAGTGTCATCGCGGCGTTTATTGTAGAGATTCTATACTATAAGGTTGGTATTGAAAGGGAAATTATTTCAATGTGCACTTTTTCTTTGTCTTCTGCTCTTGCAATGTTTGCCATATATATGACTCCATCCGTAACTTTAACATCTGAAACAGCATCACTAATCCTTTGGGGAAGCATCTTAGCAGCGACTCCCGCAAAAATAATTCTTCTTACATTTCTTTCAATATCCCTAATCATATACATTTTATCATTTAAGCTTGAAATAGACACTTTGCTTTTCGATATTAAGCTTGCCGAGGCCGAGGGTGTCAATATACAGTTCCACTCAACAGTACTATTGGTATTGACGGCCATCGCCATCTCAATTATTTTAAAACTTACCGGAGGATTCTTGGTTTTTGCACTCCTTTTTAATCCAATAGCAGCGGTTGAAAGACTTTCATATAAAAGGCAACCGCTATTAGGAGGTATCGTTGGAGGCATTTCTGGGATCATAGGTGTCGTGATAAGCTATGTTTTTGATACTCCAATAGGGGCAACAATAGCTGTTACTGCAAGCCTTATGTTAATAACAGGAGTAAGTATATCAAGCATATTAGAATACCTTAGAAAGAAGAACCTAAAAACTGCATTAAATAATTCCAATCCGTATAACTGAGGAGTAACGTTATTTCTAGATAAGCTAGCCTATTTTGTAATGGAAATTATCACAATAGTCGCTAGGCGAGACAGAAATAATAGTATTTTATTTTACTTTAAATTAATTCTTTTACTTCAGAAATAATATCTCTATACGTGAATCTCCTAATTCAAGAATTTTACCATTAGCATGTTTATGATTTGGGTAGGTTGCGATCTTAAGATGGTGGGTGCGTTATCATAACGAAGAACAGATTTATTATTATTTTTCACAAGCGTATATGAGTATCTAATTATTTTTCCAGCAGGGAGGAACACATATACATCTAAAATGTATGTTCTTTAATGATAGCTCTTAACTTAAAACTGCCTGTATTTGGATTATTTTTAGTTATTCTAATATTTAATAAGTTTGATACGTTTTACGTTTTAGTCCTTTTAATATATTAGTAACTTCTTCAACTCTCTTTAATACGCTTCTCAATTTCTTTCAGCTCTTCCTCAATTTTTTCAAGAGCCTCAACTAGCGCATCCCATTCTAAAAA
>JAGGXT010000120.1 GCA_021162905.1 Candidatus Odinarchaeota archaeon
ATCTAAACTAGTGATAGTCTATTTATTAGTTGCAGAAATATTTTATGAAAAAGATACTCCAACATACATAGAGATAATTTCTATTTCTTTAATCATTATGGGAGTTTTTCTTGTCTCATTTGTAAAAGCAGGTTTTGGATTTATGGAGACATTAATTATATTAGGACCATATAATCTTGGACTTACCTTTTATACGTATTTCCAGAAGCTAGCTAGAGATTGCAGAGAAGAGGAAATTGCCAATGATTCACTCAACTTAAGAATCTGGAGTTTATTCTTTTTAACACTGTTTATGTCTATTTTTTCAATACCACTAATCGATGATACCCGTTGGAACCTTATTATTAGATATGGACGGGATACGTATTCTTTAATTTTTATAATCATAGATATGTCTTTTGCATTTTTTGCATACATATTTTATCTTCGCGCACTAGGTATGGGTAAAATGAGCGTAGTTAATTCCATAACATCTATATCTGTAGTACTGGGCATCCCATTAACTTTAATTGGAAATATGATATACCCGGGAGCGTTTGGAGTAATACCTACAGAATTAGAAATATGGGTATTTAAGACTATAGGTTCAATTTTGGTAATAGAAGGAATTGTTGCCTTATCTATTACTCAAGAGAGATCATATATTCTAATAAAAATGAAATATCCTTATGAATTGGACATAATGCCCTTACTTAAACAAATAAAAGGAGTAGAAAGTGTCGCGGCGGTCGCTGGAAATTACGATTACATTCTTCGAGTTAAGATTCGAAGTATTGCAAAAGTATATAACATGTTGGTTAGGAAGATTGAAAAACTTCCAGCAATCAAAGAGATAACCACTATGAAGATAATAAAAGAATGGGAGAAAATTTAATTGCTCTTACCTTAATCCTAATCCAAATTTAATCTTGGTCTTTAAGGCCTCTTCCAGCGCCTTTCCTGTAAATAATAAAACAATTGCTATTTCATCTTTCAACAAGAAACTTTTTGCTAATCTACTTCGAAAAATGCCAAAACCAAGGCCGAAAATCAAACCTGAAAACCAAAGAATGAACATTAGTGAATTGGTACTAAGTCCAAAAGCTACTTTGATTGTTAAAGACAAGAACTTGTACAATAGTCCCCAAGCGAGCAAAAATAATACTTCGACTATTAGACCCAGCTTAAAAGCAAAGGAAACAATGCCTATTAAAGTAGTGTCAGAGGTTGCTTCGTGAATTAATTTGGAATCATGAAAACCAAAAACCGTACGTTTTCCGAGATTGGCACCCCCTCTAAATGCAATAAAGACCATAAATCCTCCTAAAGAGATTGGATTATCCAGCATGAGAACGCCTATAATCCCAATGACTAGCCAAATTATTGTATAGATTAGGTTAAACATTCTTTCTTTTTCCTTTTCGTATGGTATTTCTATTTTTAGAATTTTTCTTGCGAATTCCGTGATTCTGCCTTCTAAAAATTTACCTAATATTAGTGCTATATTTAATAGAATAAATGGAACCAATATCACATATGCTAGGATAACCATCCAGTCAATAGCCAATATAAGCACCCCACTATCTTTTAAAAGTTATTATAACCATATAAAATAACATTTAAAACAACAGTAATAACTTACTTTAATGTAGTATATTATTTTTTCTTGGAGGAATGTTGATGGAGGATTACATAGAGAAAGCCTTACAATTTCTTATGGATAATGGTGCGTGCTTTGCTGATGCTAGATTCCAACGAAGAGTTGTAAACTCGGTTCTCGCTGAAAACAAGGAATTAAAAAGATATGAGGCAAATAGTTTTTCAGGAGTTGGTATAAGGGTACTCTATAGAGGGGCTTGGGGGTATGCAGCAACTACAAAATTATCAAAAGAGAACATATTAACGGCTGCAAAAATAGCATTAAATATCTCTAAAAATCTTTCAGAAAAACAGCTAAATGAGCCTTTTGAAATCTCACAGAAAGTAATCAATGACCATTTTTCACTAAAGGTAAGAAAGAAGTTAGAAGACATATCTTCGGAGGAACGAATCAAACTAGCGGTCGAATCTAACAAATTATCTTTTATCAACAAAAATATAAAAAATAGTAGAACAATAGTAGCTGATTTTTCAGAAGAAAGATTGATTATGAACACTCTTGGTACTAGAGTAAAAATAAAAATAGCTATGGTTGGTATCGGCCAGTCTGTTGTTGCAAAAGTTAATGATAGATATGAGAAAATTTTTGAACAAAAATCAAGATGTTCAGGATTTGAGTTTTTTGATAAAATTAACATAGAAAATTTCATTGTGGAGTTATCAAAATTGGTAACCGACGTGCTGCATGCAAGAGCTGCAAAAGCGGGAACATACCCAGTAGTTCTCGACCCAAAAATTGTCGGACTTTTTGCTCATGAAATGGTTGGACATGCAACTGAGGGTGATTTAATATTACGGAAAGAATCGATACTTCAAGATAAATTAAACATGAAAATAGCTAATGAAAACGTGACAATAATCGATGATGGCCTTGTAGATACAGGTTATATTGTTCCATATGATGATGAGGGGACAAAAAAGAATAGAACATTTGTTATTGAAAAAGGAATCCTTAAGAGATTTTTGACTTCATTGGAAACATCAATAAAACTGGGTATGGAGAAAACTGGAAATGGGAGAGTGGAGGGGATCTTCAGCGCACCTCTTGTAAGACAAACAAACTATTTTCTTAATTCTGGTGATGCAAACTTTGAAGAGATGATCGAAGATATAGATTTTGGATATTATTTACTGGGTAGAGGAGCTGAAGGAGGAGAAGTTAATGTTACCCAAGGAACATTTACTTTTAACACAGGACCAAGCTACATAATTGAGAAAGGAGAGGTAAAAGATTTGATTAAAAGTACATCAATAAGTGGGAATATTATAGATACTCTAAAAAATATAGAATTAATAGGTAAGGATTTGGAAGTTAGTACTAGTATTTTTGGTGGTTGTGGGAAGGAGGGGCAGCTTGTAAAAGTTGGTGATGGTGGCCCTCATGTCAAAGTGCGGCAAATGATTGTAGGAGGAATAGAGTGATGATGGAACATGTGGAAGATATTGGAGATATTGTTTTTAGCGAATTAAAGAAATATGATTTTACAGAAGCTGATGCATTCGTATCTTTTAAAAAGAGTTGGCAGATCGTTGGAGGAGCAAATAAGATAGAACATGTTAATTTTAGACAAAATATAGGATTAGGTATTAGAGTTATAATTCGTAAGAGAATTGGATTTTTTGCGACAACTGTATCTAAGAGAGAAGATATCCAGTATGCTATCAATAAAGCGCATAAAATTGCGAAAACAGTTAACGAGGATAAAAATTGGGTTTCCCTTCCAAGAAATCTTGGATCTACCCATGTTGAAGGTATTTTTGATAAGAAAATTGATGAGCTGTCATCTGATGAGCTAATAAAATTGTTTTTAGTAGGGCTTGAAGTGATAAAAACTGATAAAAATGCATACCTTGCAAGAGGAAAAATTAGTGGAGGAGTAGCAAGAATAGGCATTTTTACTTCGAATGGAGATTCCTTGGTAAAAGAAGAGTCTCTGGCATCAACCATGTTTGAGATTAACTATAAGAAAAACGGTATAGTAGGTATGGGTTATGAGTATGATTATTCAAGAATGTGGAATTTATCAATAGAAAGCGTAGCCGAAAAGGCTCTTTCTTACGCGAAGAAATCCGCTGAAGCAACAAAAATAAAAACTATTAATAATAAGTTATCAGTGATTTGGCATAATCGATTTTCCCTTAAAATATTAGATAACATGTTATCTACAACTATAACAGCAGATGCTGCACAACAAAAAAGATCTCCATATATGAACAAAATAGGTGAACAAATATTTGATGAGAATCTTACAATAATAGATGAGGGACTAAGACCAGCTGGCTTAGGAACAGCACCGTTTGATGATGAAGGTATTCCACAGCAGAATACAACAATAGTAGAGAAAGGAGTTTTAAGAAACTTTCTATATGATACTTACACTGCAAACAAGGATAAATGCAAATCTACTGGAAATGCAAGTAGGTCATATAAATCGTTACCTAGGCCATCTCCTCACGACATAGTAATAAAACCAGGCACAGCCACACTAGAAGATATGATATGTAATATTTCAGAGGGAATACTCATTATAGATACAATAGGGGAATGGTTAAGTGATCCGATATCGGGAGCTATAAACGCTACGGTCACTCTTGGTGCATATATTAAGAAAGGTGAAATAAAAAATTTTGTTAAAGGTTTCATAGTTTCTGGGAATTGGTTTGAAATCGCAAAAAGTGGAATAAGAACCATAGGTAGAGATATAAGGCACGATTTAGGAGTTAGTACTCCAAGTATTTGGATTGATAAAATGGTCATTGCTTCAGACTGAGTATCACTTTTCTGAATATTTTTCCTTAAGTGATGTTATTTCTTTTATTATCATGTCACAAAGTTTTTTGGGTCTCGACGGTTCTCTGCATACACCTTCAGAAATACAACTTGGCCCAGCATACTGAAAAATTGTGGGAGCTATCGGAAGAACAAGCTTAAGTATCTCATAGGCTAGTTCTCTTATTTCCCATTGGGCTTTTGCACAAAGCCTTAGTTTTAGGAAATGAAGTAATTCACGTGCATTCATTGTCATTACAATATAAGTTTCAATAGCGTTTGGTAAAACAAAACGAGCATCTTCAGCAGGAATTCCCTCTTTTAAAAGCTCTTTGTAGATATTTAGAGTTGTTTTCATTGCTTGATCAAATAATTTCTTGGCTTTAGAATTGTTTGCAATTGTGTGTGGTACTATGAAATGTGGAGATTCCCACTTGACATATCGTTGCCCTCTCTGGGAGAATGAAGCTATTCTATGACGTGTTAGTTGTTGACTAATTATCCTAGAGAAATCCCATATAAGAAAAGTGAATGAAAGATGTTCAATCACCGAGTAATGACCATAACTCATGACAGCTTTTATTGTGCCCTTTACTTTTTTAGGTGGAATTCTAAGTAGATTATCAGGATCTGCAGAAGATATTGTGTTCCTTCCTGCAATAGCGCAGATGTATTCACCCTCACTTATACCTTCAGGTATTATGCTTTTGAGCTCATTAGAGACTTGTGTATACGCTAGCAGTTTAACTTTAACCATAACTGCATCTCCTTAACTCTCTACTTACAAAATTATTTATGTAAGGAAGTATTTTTTCTTTTTGAGAATATAAAATTAAAATGAGGAGAGAACTGAAGCTCTTATTTAAAGAAGATATTCCCTATTCCGAGAGAGTTATCAGTAATTTTCATACTCTCCTCTTGAGATTTCAATTCAAACATCGACCTTACTGCATCTATGTTTTCAGGAACTACAATAGCTTCTTGATGAACAGCATATATAAGGTAAACCCATGCGCCATCTACAAATATTGACTCTTCCCACACCGCAACTTCATATAAGTCATTTCGCTTCCTTCCTAAATCTCTTGCAAATTCTATTAACTGGGCTGTGTCACTAAAGCCCATAGATTTACTTACAACTAATGTTCTTGGGTTCTCTTTTAAGATAGAAATTATATCGTCATGCGTTACGTTTCTTGATAATTTAACCATAAGGGTGTGAACATGCATCAATGTAGTTGGTACAACATATGCAATACTTACAATATCTATATCCGGAATTATCGTTTTCAAGTCAAATGCATGATGACTGGGAATTCTAAAGTCTGGTTTTATGCAATTTATTGGTCCTTTTTTTGTCTCTTTTGGGTCTGCAGCACGACGAATTAGTATCACCTTAGCCTCCTTTATTTTAAAGTTCTCATGTAATGGGTATATAATACGTGCCAATCCTGTTGTATTACAAGAAACCACTCGTACAACGTTTTTACCCAGTGCACTGTTATAGTTTACTTGAGCTACAAAACTTACTTCAGCTATGTCAGCATCTTCGCCTCCTTGAAATATCATCTTTAAGCCTTGCTTTTCATAGAGGGTTTTATTGTTTTTCCCCATACCGCCAGGGGACGTGTCAATTACTATGTCTGCCTTACTAAGTAACTCTGAAAGGGAACCCTTATACGGAAAATTTGCATCTTCGAAATTCTTTTCTGACCCATCAACAGCAAAAACATCTATGTTGCTCTTATAAGCTAAAAAAGCAAAGTAGTCTGGTTTTGTTTTTGCTATTCCTACAAGTTCCATATCTGGTTGTAATTTAATAGCATCAGCAACCCTTTTCCCTATAGTTCCATATCCACTTATAGCAACTTTAACTTTCATCTGAAAATACACCCCTTATTAATACAAGAGCTTAATTAAGAGATTAACGACTTATATACCTTCTCTCAATTGTTAATACAGTGAGTATTAAAATTAACAATAAAATTGCTAAAAATGGAGGTATAGCAAACGCTATTTGTTCAACGTACATTCTAATAAACTCAGGAGTTGGAGAGAACTGAGCCCCGTAAATTTCATACATTGTGAGTAGACCATATAACGTGAAAACGGGCCACGCAATATATCCACCAGATAATAATAAAATTAAGCTTGCTAGTCCTATACCGCTTTTAGTTGGATCTAATGCCTCATGAGGAAGATCTTTATCTGGGTCAAAAAGAAAGTAATATATTAATAGAACTGGTGCTGGTTTTAATCTAATTAATTCATGAATTGCAACACCTAATTGAATTGCTATTAGTGGAATTAGTATGACAATTGCATATAGAACAGGAATATAAAGAAGTCGCTGAGGGGGTAGAACGAGGGGAAGAAATATAATAGTGGAATACAATGTTAGATAAGACAGTACATAAACAGCGATATGAGAGACTATAAATTCAAGAACCTTCTTGAGCGACACTGTCAAAATAATCACCCCCAGATATATAAAATGTTTTTTGCGAAGCGGATATGCTGAAAATTGGTGATGATCCATGTTCAGTAGGGAAAATCATTGCTTCCATTTCGATCACCATTATTCGATGAACTTAAATAGATAAAATAGAGACAAAATATAAATGTGCTTTGTATCATATAAATTATCTTAATGATAAAACTTTCTATATTAGAAGATCACTATATTGAATAAGAAGATACTGTTAAAAGGGTTGAGAAATATGTCTGATATTATGCAATCGCCAGAGAAAAGAATTCCCGGAACATCATACTATGTGAAGATTGTATCAAAGAAACTTATTGTTAGTAGGTATGGTAAGATAGTTGAGGAAATCCCTGTTGAGGTTAATGTTAATGATGTGGCAAAAGCATTAGAGCACTTTCTAAGAAGCCATGAATTTTACCATTCTAAAGAAAGTATTAAGAGCTTCGCAGAAGAGCTTGTAGGAAAATATGGAATGATGCCAAAGCCATTACCACAGATTAGAAAAATTGAGGAAAAAGCTGAAGTTGCTGAACCTGAACGTATTATAGAGCGCCCACCACCAACTCCACCACCTGCAGCTGAGAAAGTTGAGGCACCCGAAGTAGCTGAAGAGATAAAACCTCCAGAGGAAATAAAACCTGAAGCTCCTGAGGCCGTTACGGAAGAGGTAATTGAAGAAAAAGTTGAGGAAATACCAGCACCTCCTCCTAAAATAGAAGAAATGAAATTTGTAACAATAATTGGTTGTGAAGATAGTATACGAAAGTTTTTAGGAGAGCTGCAATTTGAAGACGAAAGCTTTTTCAAAGCGTTCGGGGAAGAAAAGACGGCGACTCTTCAGTTTGATGTAGAAGAAAAACCGATAAAGGCTAGGCTTGTTGAATGCAGTGCTACTGATCAGTTAAGTAAAGCTTTGGAAAACTCCCTTTCTATAATGCTAGTTGAATATAGGAAAGCAGATATTTTTGCAGATAACATTTTGCCTATCGTCTTAGAACATGTAGGTGCAAGAGACAAACCAATTTTAATTGTCGATAGAACTGAAGAGGGATTTCCTATAGACAAAATAAGAGAAGTCATAAGGAAATATCCAAATGTAGCATACATACGTCCAGACGTTAATGTGTCAGTGGCATTTAATGACCTTCTAATTATACTTTCCGAGAAAACTAAAGAAGGGAAAGAGAAAATAATTAAGGAAATAAACGAGGTCTACCTCCCAAAAGAAGAGAAGAAAGAGAAAAAAGGATTCCTCAAGAGACTCTTTGGCTAACACTCTAAATATCAACTTATCTACAAATTTTTATTTATGAGACACACAATTCTCATGAATTAATTTTTATTATCATCTTTTTCTTTTGCACTCGATTCCTTTTTCTTATATAGATGGTTAGCTATGATAAATATCTTTTCAGCTATTTTTTTGCCGATGCCTGGAACCTTCGTCAACTCATCGATGGACGCATTAAAAACACTTCTTATGGAACCAAAGTGTGATAATAAAGCGCGAGATCGAGCTAAATCAACCCCAGGAATACTAGCAATAACAAATTCTAAGACGTCATCCAACAAAAGAGGTTTCTCACCCGCTCTAATTACGGGTTTTCGTTTATGTTCTATCTGCTCTCTTTTAGCAATTATATATATTATCTCAGCAGTTTCTTTAGCATTTTCACTCCAAATTATTGGAACATTGAAATCTACAGCTGTAGCAGCAATAGCTGAGTAAATAGATTTTGGTGTAACATTTCTATGTGAAAAAAGATCGTACCCTTCAATTATTAAAATTGGCTTCCTGTAGTTTTCCTTTAACTTTTTAATCTGTGGGAATAATCTATTATCAATTATAGAGTTAACAAAATCAGATGATGTTTTACGCTCGACAATTACATCATCCGAAAGAATATAATCACCTACATCTAAGCGTTTTATAGTAATTTTGCAATCATAATCAGACAGGTATCGAACAACTTCAGATAGGAACTCACGAGAGTCAATTATTATTTCTATTTCGTTATCGGTTTCACTTTTTTCCGTTTTCATTATTTTCATATCTGGTTTTTCTTTAATAATATATTCTTCTATGAGACTTTGGGATGCTTCAAACGCTACCTTACTTCGCTCAATTTCTTTCATACTTAGCTGCTTTTTAAGCTTCTTTAATATTTCTTTCATTTTCTTCTCCTTTCTAACGGATGCCCAATAATAGCCTTCATCGCGTGTTCCTTTTGCAATTAATACTATGACCGTCCCTTCTCTCTTTCGTCCAGTCCTACCCATTCTTTGTATTCGTCTGATAGCGCTTGGTACTGCATCATAAAAGATTACTAAATCGCATTCGGCGATATCTAATCCCTCTTCAGCAACACTCGTAGCAACTAGGATATTATAAATACCGAGAGAGAAGTTTTCTAGTATTTCAAGCTGCTGTTTTTGAGTCAAACCTTTAACATCAGACCTTTTCTGCTGACCGACAAACCACATAGCATTTAAACCATGTTCTCTTAATTTTTCAGAAATGTACTTTGCAGTCACTCTATAATGTGTGAATACTAAAATACGCATATTCTCATTTCTTGAAAGATACTCATCAAGAACTTTTATTAAATGCTCCAATTTGGGATGCTCGATTCCTTTTTGAATTAAATAATTAGCTAACATTTTCAATTCCATAAATTCATTTGATGAAACAAATTCTTTCAAAGTCTTAGGCGCTCCTTGTCTTGTAGACTTTTCTTCCAGTTTCTTTAAGTGTGCATAAAATGATGTTACACCTTGAGTCTCAATAAGTTCAAGAAGATGTGATATCCGAATAGCATTAGTAACCATTGCTAAAAGCTTATAGTATTCATTAGGTATAGTATTAGTTTTTTCATGAATCAACTTCTGGATTTTTTCTTTAACTAAGATAAGGTCTTTCCTTTTAATTTTCCTAATATCAGTAGTAGATATTAGATCGTGTTCCTTTAAAGAACTAATAATATCTTTAAGCAGAGTATTAAGGATTTGGATTATTCTAGTGAACTCTTCTGGTAGATCTATATGATGCCATTTTAGAATTCTTTTTTGAATATATGGTGCTACGTCGGGGCTGTGCTCGTCCCTAACTTCTACTTGTTGTATGAATAGATTTTTCTTAATTTCCTCTATTTTCTCTAATTCGGATCCAGGGCTTGCTGTTATTCCTAAGATTAAAGGATATTTAGACGTACTCATATATTTCTTAGCTATGAAGACATATGGATAATCACCAACAGCCCTATGGCATTCATCAAATATCATCAGAGATACGTTCTCTAAGGTATATCTTTTTGCAATAATGTCATTTTGTAATACTTGTGGTGTCATAATTGCAACCTTAGATTGGTGCCATTTTTTCTCTCGTTTAGATGGACTATCCGCTCCTGTGAACACATTAATAGTACCAGGAATTAAGTCCAATATCTCCTCAAATACTTTTTTATGTTGCTCAACAAGAGGACGTGTTGGAGCCAGAAATATTACTTTTGAATCAGGATAACGATGCAATCTATTAGCAGTTACTAGTGCTGCAATTATCGTTTTACCAAGTCCAGTAGGGAGCACTACTAATGTATTCTTTCTGGAACTTATAGCAGCTATTACCTCTTGATATAATCTATACTCAACGGCATCTTTCTTGATTAAAGGATGCTCAAAATATTTTGTCATGCTATATCATCAACTATTTTTAATTTTTAATATTTTAAAAAATGGCAGATTAGGATTTTGATCTAACTTTGAACTTTTAACTGTATTTAAATAAGCTTTTTGTAAAAATATTGTTAGGAAAAATATCTCTAATTGAGTAATTAAAGATTTTTGCAAATAAATAAATATAAATGCTTTAATAGTGGTTTCACTAAACTGTTCTACAGTAAAATATCTTTTTTACTAACTAAGGAGGTTAGTCAATGGAGCAACTTGAGGTCTATGATATTGAGTTTTTAACACCAAAAACAGAAGATGAATTACTTGATATTCTTGATAGATATAAGGAAAAGGCAAAGGTGCTTGCTGGAGGCTCAGACTTACTTCTTCTTATAAGAAGAAACCTCATTCCAAGGCCTAATTATATAGTTAATATAATGGAGATACCATCACTGAAGTATATCAATGAAGATGGAGAAACAGTAAGAATTGGCGCAACAGTAACGCATACCGAGGCTATTGAAAATCAAATCATCAATAGGGAGTTCCCCTCACTTGTAAAAGCCTTAAAAACGATAGGATCTACTCAAATAAGAAACTGGGCTACTATCGCTGGGAACCTTGCTAATGCTTCACCGGCTGCAGATTCAGCACCCATTCTTATAGCCTTGGATGCCAAGCTAAAAATAAAATCGGCTAAGGATGAGAAAATAATTCCAGTTGAGGAACTCTTTGTTGGAGTGAAAAAAACGATTCTAAAACCAAACGAGATAATTAAGGAAATAATTATTCCTAAAAAGAGAAAGAATTTCGCAGCAGATTTTATTAAACTTGGTAAACGTAATGCTCTTGTCTTAGCGGTTGTTTCAGCAGCTGCTGGAATAGAAATGTCTGAAGACGGAAAGATAAAGAATATACGAATTGCGTTAGGTTCTGTAGCTCCTACTCCCTTAAGAGCCAAAAAAGCAGAGGATGTGCTTAGGGGTAAAGAGCCAAAAATGGATTTAATAGACAAATGTGCTAAAGTGGCAAAAGAAGAAAGCAAGCCCATTTCAGATGTTAGAGCATCAGCAGAGTATAGAAGAGAAATGGTTTATGTTTTGACAAAAAGAGTCATACTTAATGCTTTAAAAGAGTTAGGGGTTGATGTTGAATGAAAAAGCAACTCCTTAGAATGAGAGTTAATGGAAGAGATGTTGAAGTTTATGTAAGACCTGATGCCAGGCTTATAGATGTTCTTAGAGATTTGGGGTATCTTAGTGTTAAAGAGGGATGCGGTACTGGTGAATGTGGCGCATGTACAGTTATCATGGACGGAAAAACTGTTCTTTCTTGTATTACATTTGCATTACAAGCAAATGGGAAGGAGATTATTACAGTTGAGGGGTTAGCTAAAAATGGAAAGCTTCATCCAGTTCAAGAAGCTTTTATAGAGAAAGGTGCAGTCCAATGCGGATATTGTATTCCAGGTTTCATTATGAGCACGGTATATTTACTTAATGAGAATCCTAATCCGACACATGAAGATATTCTGGACGCACTAGAGGGAAATTTATGTCGTTGTACTGGATATGTGAAAATAATCGAAGCTGTTAAAGAAGCTGCTTCACGACTAAAAAAGGAGGCATAGTATGTCGAAAGTTATTGTAAAAGAAAAAGAGAGAGTCTTAAATGTTGTTGGGCATCCTGTAAATAGAGTAGATGCCCTGGCAAAAGTTACGGGAACTGCAAAGTTTACAGCTGATTACTATGTTCCAAACATGCTTTATGCCGTAGTTAAACATGCAGACATTCCACACGGATACATAAAGAAGATTGACACTTCAGAAGCTGAGAAAGTTGAAGGAGTGGTGAAAATAGCTACTGGAAAAGATATACCTGGTGTAAAAAAAGTTGGATTCCCAATTCCTGATGAGGAAGTTATTGTTCAAGAAAAGGTTAGATATATTGGTGATGTAGTAGCGATTGTTGCAGCAGAAACTTTAGAAGCAGCAAGAAAAGCTGCAGAAAAAATAAAAGTTGAATATGATCCACTCCCAGTTGTTTTGGATCCAGAAGAAGCTATGAAAGAAGATGCCCCGAAAATTCATGACTCCGGCAATATAATAACACATTTTAAGATCAGAAAGGGAGATGTTGAAAAGGGCTTTAAAGAGGCCGATTATGTTATAGAACGAGAGTATAGAACTCAATTTATTGAACATTCATATTTAGAACCAGTAGCAGCTCTTGCAATTCCGGTTGGAGATATGATTGAAATCTATGGAACAGTTCAGAATCCACATAATGCAAGAAGGATTACCTCACTTACATTAGGAATACCAATGCATAAAGTGAGAGTGATTCAACCAGCACTTGGTGGTTCCTTCGGTGGTAAAGATGATACAGCAAATTTTGTTGCTGCACGTGCTGCATTGATGGCTAAACTAACTGGACGACCAGTTAAGATGGTTTATACCCGAGAACAAGACATGAGAGAAAGTTACAAGAGACATCCATATATTATGCGTTATAAAGTTGGTTTTACAAAGGATGGTAGAATAACTGCTATGGAGATAAAAGTTATCACAAATGCTGGGGCTTATTCGTCGTCGTCTCCATTAGTCTTATATAGATCTACCGTTCAATGTACTGGAACATATGAAGTACCAAACATAAAAGGAGACTTCTATACAGTATATACAAATACTGTATTCTCTGGAGCTATGCGAGGTTTTGGAGCGCCTCAAATAAATTTCGCAGTTGAATCACTTATGGATGAAATTGCAGAAATACTGGGAATGGATCCAGTTGAAATTAGATTGAAAAATGCCTATAAGGAAGGATCAGTAACACCTACTGGGCAAGTATTAAAAGGACATGTAGTTAGCATTAGGGATATAATAAAGAAACTTGCAGAAATTGCGGATTGGAAGAAAAAGCGAGAGGAATACAGTAAAGATAAGGGAGACGTCCGTAGAGGTATTGGAATATCTTGTGCATTTAGAGGAGTTAGCTTAGGTGCAGAAGGAGCAGATTATGCTGGTGCCATAGTAGAAGTTTTCGAGGATGGACATATATCGATTACAAGTGGGATATCAGAAATGGGGCAAGGTGCAAAAACTGTTATGTCTCAAACCGCTGCAGAGGTCCTTGGTGTTCCTATAGAATACGTCACGTTTGTTGGTCCAGATACCTCATTTTCTCCAGATAGTGGACCCACTGTTGCATCAAGAGGGACACTAATGGGATGCGGAGCGGTAAAAGTCGCTGCTGAGATTGTAAAGGAAAGAATGGCTAAATATGCAGCTAAACTATTTAACACAACATACGAGAACATAATATTTGAGAATGGTTATGTTTACTCGAAAAAGAATCCAGAGAACAAAATACCATTTCCAGAGCTAGCTAAAAAATGCTATCTTGATAGAGTAAATCTTAGCGCGGTAGGGTGGTTTCTAGCACCAGAGATACATTGGGATCCAGAGACTGGTGAAGGTGAACCATATTTTACATATACATATTATGCAGATATAGCGGAAGTTGAGGTTAATGTAAAAACTGGTGATGTAAAAGTCAAAAAAGTATACGCAATGCATGATCCAGGAAAGGTTGTAAATCCAAAAACAGCAAAAGGACAAGTCTATGGAGGAGTTGCCATGGGTATTGGATACGCATTAAAGGAAGAGTATAAGATAGATGGGAAAGGATATCCAATTACATTAAACTTTGATAAATATCAAATTGTAAGAGCTCATGAAATGCCTGATGTTGAAGTATATTTCCTAGAAAATCCAGATCCTTCTGGTCCCTTTGGAGCTAAAAGTCTTGGAGAGCCTGCCTTTGATACAGTTGCACCTGCAATAACAAATGCTATTGCACATGCGACAGGTGTTAGAGTAAGAAGTTTACCTGCGACAAAAGATAAAATCTTAAAGTTACTTAAAGAGAAGGAGGAGAGAAGATGAAGCTCACGATTTTTGTAAATTCGAAAAAGTATGAATTTGATGAAATAGACCCAAATATGAGATTAGTGGATCTCCTTAGAGATAAACTTGGAATTACGAGTGTAAAAATAGGTTGCGAGAATGGAACTTGTGGAGTGTGTACAGTACTAGTTGATGGTGTTCCTGTGAGGTCTTGCATAACCCCCGTATCAAAAGTGAACGGAAAAAAAATTTTAACAGTTGAGGGATTAGGAACCCCTGAGAACCCACATCCACTTCAAAAGTTTTTTATTGAGTATGATGCTGTTCAATGTGGATTTTGTACACCTGCAATGATTCTTTATGGATATTATATTGTAAAGAAAAATCCTGATGTAACGAGGGAAGAAATAAAGAAAATGATTTCTCCTGTCTTATGTAGATGTACTGGGTATATTCCAATTATTGAGGCCATAAAAGCTTATGCTGATTTTGTGAAAAGGAGGCGTGAAAAATGAGCATTGGTATTCAAATGGAGAAAACTGAGATGCTTACTATTGTTGGAAAACCAGTAAAGAGAATAGATGCCTATGAAAAAGTGACAGGGTTAGCAAGGTATGTTAGAGATTTAAGGTTTCAGAATATGCTATATGGTTTTGTATTTAGGAGCACGGAGCCTCATGCAAAAATTAAGAAATTGGATGTTGAGGAAGCGAAAAAGGTTCCTGGAGTATATGCAGTTGTGACAGCAGATGACATCCCTGGAGAAAATATCGTGCCAATAATATTAAACGACCGCCCACTTTTAGCAAAAGATAAAGTTAGGTATATAGGCGAAGCTATTGCACTTATTGCGGCGGAAACGAAGGAAATTGCAAAAACCGCAGCTAGTAAAATAAAAGTTGAATATGAACCGCTTCCAGCAATTTTTGATCCCTTAGAAGCTATGAAAGAAGATGCCCCGAAAATTCATGACTCCGGCAATATCTTTACTCACTATAAGATAAGAAAAGGTGATGTAGAGAAGGCATTTAAAGAGGCAGATTTAATAATTGAGAACGTCTATCAAACTAACTATCAGGAACATGTATATATCGAGCCACAAGGAGCCTTGGCTGTTCCAGAGGGTGATGGCATAACTGTTTATTCCAGTACGCAATGTCCATATTATGTGCAGAAAGCGGTAGCAAATGTTCTTGGACTGCCAAGAAGCAAAGTTAGAATAATAGTTACAACAGTTGGCGGAGGTTTTGGAGGAAAAGAAGATGTACCTTCATGGGTATCTGCGGAAGCTGCTGTTCTGGCTTGGGTTACTAAAAGGCCCGTACTGTTAGAGTATGATAGAGAGGAGGATATGGAAACTAGCAGTAAGAGACATCCAGGGTATGTAAAATATAAATCAGCTTTTAAGAAAGATGGAACATTAATTGGAATAAAGGTTGAATACGTAATTGACGCAGGAGCATATTCAACATTATCCCCACCGGTAATATTTAGAGGCACAATCCACGCTCCAGGTCCTTATAAAATTCCTAATGTTTGGGTTGATGGATACGCAGTTGCTACAAATAAAGTACCAACAGGTGCATTTAGAGGTTTCGGTTCACCACAAGTCATCTTTGCATATGAACAACAAATCGACGAAGCTGCGTATAAATTGGGGTTAGACCCTGCTGAGATTAGGTTAAAAAATGCTCTTGACTTAGGAGACGAAACTGCCACGGGGCAGATTCTTAGATATAGCGTTGGAGTGAAGGAAACCATAAGAAAAGCCATAGAAGTGTCGGACTGGTATAGAAAACGAAAAGAGTATTCATTAATGGAAGGTACTAAACGTCGAGGAATTGGAATGAGTACAATAATATATGGGGTTGGTCTGGGAGCTGCAGGAAAGATACTAGAACGATCTGGAGCTACCGTTCAAATCACAACAGATGGTAGTGTCATTGTCTTAGTAGGAACATCAGAAATGGGTCAGGGAATGAGAACAGTGCTAGCACAAATAGCAGCAGAGGCTCTTGGAGTTACAATCGATAAAATATATTTACCAGAAGTAGACACACTTGCTGTGCCAGATAGTGGTCCTACCGTAGCATCAAGAGCTACTGTTATGTCTGGTAATGCCATAATTGATGCTGCTGAGAAGATAAAAGAAAACCTATTAAAGGTAGCATCTGAAGAGTTAAATGTACCTCCAGAGAGATTAGACATTAAAGATAATGTTATCTTTGATACCGATAGTCCAAATGTGAAGGTGGAATTTGATAAAATAGTAGAAATCGCCTATGCAAAGGGAGTAAAGCTAGCAGCTGTTGGTTGGTATCACGCTCCTGATACGACGTTTAATGAACAAGGCCTTGGTGATGCATACTATGTTTATTCCTTTGCAACTCATGTGGCAGAGGTTGAAGTTGACCTTGAAACTGGAAAAGTTAATGTAATAGATTACTATGCCGTTCATGACTCAGGCAAAATTATAAATCCAGTAACTGCTGAGGGACAAGTTCAAGGAGGAGTAGCCCAGGGGATAGGCTATGCGTTATTAGAGGATTTAGTTGTTGAAAACGGAAAAATTATGAATCCTAATCTTACCGATTATCTCATACCATCTATCAAGGATGTGCCTAATATTAAGGTCTATTTCGTTGAAGCAGAGTATCCCGAAGGGCCATTTGGTGCAAAGGGTCTTGGAGAACCTTGCTTAATGCCAGTTGCAGCAGCAATAGCAAATGCTATTAGACATGCAACTGGAGTTAGAATAAAGAAATTACCAATGACAGCAGAAAAGGTCTTTTTTGCACTTAAGGAGCATGGAGTAAGAGGATGATAATTGCCATAATTTTAGCAGCTGGTAAGTCAGAAAGAATGGGAAGACCGAAACTCATCTTACCAATAATAAATGGCAAAACCATAATAGAACATGTAATTGAGTGTGTTAAATCTTCAAAGGTCGATGAAGTATTAGTTATTCTTGGTCATGAACCACACAACATTATTCCATATGTTCAGAGAACCAATACTCCCTTTATTGTCAATTTCTTTTATGAATATGGCATGACTAGCTCTTTTAAGAGAGGTATCATGGAAATCGCAGATAGAGCGGATGCAGCACTGTTAGTGTTAGGGGATCAACCGCTAATATCTACAGAGCTAATTGATCAAATCATTGACATTTATGAACATACATCAGCGCTTATAGTTTCGCCTAAATATAAAGGAAAAAAGGGACACCCCGTTTTATTTGATAAAAAAGTGTTTACAGACATTATCAACTTGCCATGGTATGGCATTATTAGGACAGTAGTACATAAATATTCTTTACAACATGTGACCTTTGATTGGGAAAAGTCAGTTATTATTGATGTTGATACGCCTGAAGATTATAGGAAGTTAGTAGAGATCATTAAAAGATCACATAAAAAGAATTAAGATTAATCCGGACCTAGACGCCTATATTTTATTATTTCAGCCATTACACTAACAGCTATTTCTTCAGGAGAATCCGCGCCGATATCGATACCCATAGGAACTCTAATTCTATTTACTACGTTTTCAGGATAACCATCTTTTATTAATTTATTTTTAATAGTAATTCCTTTGTATTTGCTTCCAATAATGCCGATATATGCAGCTGGCATTTTTATAATTTGCCTCAAAATTTCCTCATCTGTTACAGCATCTCTAGTTGCAATAATGATAAATGTGTTAGAATCTATTTTTAGCTTTTTTACAATCTCTGAGGCTTCACCTATCAAAATCTCCGCACTTGGGTATTCAGACTTATCTATCTTCTTTTCATGTTTTTCTATAATAATTACATCGAAACCAACCATTTGAGCTATCTTATTAATAGCAATACCTATATGACCATGTCCAAATATTATAAGCTTGGGCTTCGGCTTTATCGGATTCAACAACACTTTTATAGTGCCTCCACATATTTGTCTTAGCTTACCCCTTTCAGTAAGCTCAAATTTTAATACTTTAGGCTCAAGTTTACCTTCTTTAAACATTTGCATTGCAGTACTATATACATTTTCCTCAACAGGTCCTCCACCAATAGTTCCAACTTTTGTTCCATCCTCTTTTATCAGCATCATTACTCCAAGATCACGCGGACCAGATCCTATCTTTTCTGAAATTATGCAAAGTACTACAGAGCGCCCGTTTTTTAGCTCATTTAACGCTTCAGATAATATTTCAATCATTACATTCACCTTGAAAAAATTATGATTTAAAGTTTATAAACCCTTATACTAATTATATATACTGTTAATCTCTCTTACTATACTACATTTTAGTAATAATCCACAATTGAAAAAATACAGCAAAATAAATTTTTTAAACAATAAAGCCATAATGGATTTTTAGCCAATAAAGCATGGTAGTGTAAATAATGCCTATCGATGAAATGGAAATTCCCAGATATGTAGTTATGGGAGAAAATGCAACTTCTTATTTACCTAAAATAGTCAAAAAGCTAAATTTAAAAAAAGTGCTCATAATAACAGGAAAGAAAAATACTAAAAGGATAGCAGAAAAAAAAGTCGTACCCCTTCTTACAGATGAAATCAATATTGAGGTTATTTCAATTGACTCTAAAATAGATTTTCATACTGTAAAGGAGATTTTTGAAAATTGCCAAGAAAAGAGATACGACGCAATACTAGCAGCGGGTGGTGGTGGCGTTATCGACTGTGGAAAAATTACCGCAAGTTGGTTAGATATACCTTTTATTAGTTATCCGACAGCTGCTTCTCATGATGGGATTTCGTCCCCATCAATTTCATTTCTCCTCAGAGAGGAAATAAAAAGATATGGAAAGTTCTCTAATATTGTAAAGTCTCCTATTGCAATAATAGCAGATACAGAAGTAATAAGCCAAGCCCCAAAAAGGCTATTAATTTCTGGTTTTGGGGACATGATAGCAAAATATACGGCCGTTAGAGATTGGAAATTAGCACATAAATTAAGAAATGAACCATTTAGTGAATATGCAGCATCAATGGCATTAATGAGTGCAAAAGTAGTTAGAAACAATATTCCTATAATACGACACGGCGGTGAAAAAGCTGCTCGTGTGATAACAAAAGCGTTAATAGGGAGCGGAGTCAGTATGGCAATAGCTGGTAGCAGCAGACCTGCTAGTGGAGCAGAACATATGTTTAGTCATGCATTAGATTTATTATCGGAGAAATACAATTTTAAAAGAGCTTTGCATGGTGAACAATGTGGTGTAGGATCTATAGTTACAGCATATCTTCATGGAATGAATTGGAGAAAAATTAGAAATGCTCTTAGAGCCGTTGGTGCACCAACAACATCAAAAGAATTAGGAATTGCAGATGAATATCTTATAGAGGCTCTTCACATAGCGCATACTATAAGGCCAGAGAGATATACTATTCTTGGTGATAAGGGTATTTCAAGGGAAGCAGCTGAAGAGGCTTTACGTGTAACAGGGATTATTAAATAAGTTTTTTAGGTTTTATCATAATAATTAAAACTCAACAGCTCTAGTTTCAGGTTTTAGAATTTCTGCTTTTTCTCTATGTAATATATTCACTATTTCATTATAGGTTTCTTGTAATATCTGTTGATAATCCGCCTCATTTGTTTCAACTTTATCCATTTTTTCATACAGTACTTTTGTACGTTCGTCAGAAACCAACTCATAGAAGTTATCTGTTAAATACTTTGCAACCGATATCCCCTTTGGTGTAGGTTTTATTCTTCCATTAACCTCTTGTATATATTTCCTGTCAAATAGCTTCTTCACAATTATAGCATATGTACTAGGTCTTCCGATGCCTTTTTCCTTCATCTCACGTATGATCTCAGCTTGAGTATATAATTCATAGGGTGATCCTATCCATTTACGTATATTGGTTACAGGATATGCTGCTCCCTCTTTTAATTCGACAATTCGTTTAGGTAAATGTAAACTATAAACTTTTGTAAACCCTTCAGACCCTTCTATTACTTTTATAATCCCTTCCACATCTAAACTTTTACCAGCAATTTTTACTTTTGCTCTTTGATGAATAACTTTAGCTGCTTTCATTTGGCTGGCAATAAATCTTCTAAAAATGAGACCATAAAGTTGGAGGTGTTGAGCAGTTAGTCTTATATTTAGTACACCCTCACGTATCAACTCAGCTAGCTGTGACTGATCCAAAGGCTTAACAGGTCTTATACACTCATGAGCACCACCAACACCCCAAGACCTAGGAGTAAAATCATCTTCGGAAAACTTGTCTGTAATATAATCCTTAGCTACCTTTATACCTTGACTGCTTACTCGGGTACTATCTGTACGATGGTATGTTATAAGACCGCTTTCAAAGAGATCTTGAGCCAGCTTCATAGTTTGAGATGCGGAGATTTTCATTATAGTTGTTGCATCATAAAGCATCGAATCTGTTGTATATGGCGGAGGTGGCTTTATTTCCTTTTCTTCTTTTTCGACCTTTTCTACAATTATTTTTTCGTTTTTAAGTTTTTCAAGAAGTATTTCAGCATCTTTATTTTCCTTTACATCTGGGAAATCAATAATTATATCGAAACCCTCAGAGAATATTCTAAAGTAGAAATGAAGAGTTTCTCTCCACTTAAGATATCTATCAATTATCCATCTAAGCACCGCAGATTGAACCCGGCCAGCGGAGAGATTTACATCATTGAATCTTTTCCAAAGCATCTTACTTAACTCAAAACCTATCCATCTATCTTCTATTCTTCTTACAAGTTGAGCTTTTACTAAGTTCATGTCTATTGAGCGAGATTCCTTCAATCCACGATCTATTGCAAGCTTACTAACTTCATGAAACTCCATCCTACGAATATCGTTTGTGAATAGAAATACAACATTCTTTGTATCCCAAGCAATCTTTTCACCTTCAACGTCAGGGTCCGATGCCAGAAAAACTACATCAACTTCCTTAGTTAGTTCTTGTAATCGTCGCACAACATCTCTAGCGTCAATTATGTCTGTAGAGCCACATTTTGGGCATTTCTTCTCTGAGAGAACAAACTGCGTTCCACATTTTTTGCATCTTTTAATTGTATCATAAACTGGTATATAATAGCCATCGTGCTTTTCAACTCCACAGAGAAGATCTTTACCTTCAACTGTTAGATCAAACATATGCCCCTTTGTAGCAACAATGTTCAGAACATAATCACCGCTTGTTACTTCATAGACTAGACCTTCTTCAAACCGTCTAATAGTTGGGCGTCCAAAAAACATAGATATAGTTTTAGCCTTATTTGGTGATTCAACTATAAGGACAGCAGACTTTATAGGATCTACAAATTCGGCTTTTTCCTTTCCTTCGTATATAGATCTTACTTTATATCTATCCTCATCTATTTTATGAATAATTTCATCTAAGTTTACTTCTTCTATTGGAACCAAATCACAATGCTCATAACGCCAAATTAACTGCCTTCTTAGTCCATTGATGAGATATTTATCAGAAGTGAGTATGATAGATAATCCTGTAGTTACACCCCCTGGATAGAGCCGACTAGTTCTACCAGAAGCTTGAATATATGAGTCTATATCGGGATATATTATGGTGAAAGATCCTGTTTCATCTAATAGTAATCTGACATACGGATATTGCTCCACTTTTGAAAACACGTCAGGTTGTTTTAATAAGGAGATACAATATCTCGCATTTTTTAGAATCTCTTCTTTCAATCGCTTTAGATAACCCTCAACCCTTTCCTCATTTAATATTGCACGTGTTAACAATTTGAAAGTCTGCGGTTCTAATCTTCTTAATTTATCAGAAAGAGCTTTTCTTCGTTTATCCAATTCAGCATTCCCAGTAGCATCAGAAATTATACCCATTATAGCAAGAAGAGATATAGGGGATATTCTTTCACTCGCTAAGGAAATAATATGCCTTGGGATATCATAGAATATGGCATATCTTACTCTTGCAGGCAGATCCAAACCACGGACTAGCAGACCATGGTGAAAAGCAACCCCTACGAGAATATCTATTTCGCCATTGGCAAAAGCTTCAATAAGTCCTTTTTTCTTCTCAGCATGAAAAGCTTCAGCTTTAATGCCATGAGAACGTAGCAATTCAGCAATCTGTTCAGTTTTCTCTACACCTAAGTCTTTAGGTACAAAAACTAATCCACCAGTTCCAAGTCTCTTAATATACTCTAAAAGAAGCTCATCAAATTTTGAAGGATCGGATAATATATAGACATCATATATTTTACGAATCCCCTCGCCAACACCACCTACTTGAAAACCTAGGAGCTCCTTGAATAGTCTAATTCTTTTACCTTTTGGTCTAGCAGTAGCAGACGCTATAACGATCTGCCCTATTTTATTCTTCTTTTTCCACCTACTAATTTCGTTTTCTAATTCTTCTATTTTGTTCTTGATACTATCTATTACACTCTCATCTTTAATGTTCTGTGATAATATTAATCGTGATAAGCGTAATTTGTTATCTATCAATTCAATAGTTTTAGTAACAATTTCTTCAGTAAAGCCAATAAGAACCAACAGTCTATCTATATTCTTTGAAGACTTCATAACAGCGTCTACATCATCAACGAAAACTAAATCAAATTTTATATTTTTCAGAATTTCATAATTTTTTGCGAGAAATTGAGCAGTGGTAATTAATATATCAAAATCCTTATTCTTTATTAGATTTATAGTTTCATCTCTCTCCTTCTTTGGAAGCCCATGACGGTATGAAATAATTCTTAGCTTACCAAGCTCTTTCTTATTCTTCTCAACTATATCAAGCATATTTTTAGTGACTTGAATAACGAGAGGAGTTGTAGGAAGAATTATGTATACTCGTTTCTTTTTCTTTTTTGCAAGATAAAGTGAGATAACGTATCCGAAAAAGGTTTTTCCCACACCTGTTGGAGCTGATATTGAAAAACTATAGCCTAAGAGAATTCTTTTCGCCCAGGTTCTCTGAGCGCTCCATAAGCGCTTCCCAGTAACTTCTTCAAAAAACTTACAGACTTCATCTGTCTTGAAAAATAGATTAATATAGTCATCATACTTTTTTAGTTTTCCTTCCTTTCTCAACAGATTAATAATAAGTTTTTTACCCTCTATTGTTGGAGTATATTCTGGAGGGATTATTGGTAAGCAATTTCTACAAGGCAAACCTAGAGATAATCTATCATCATATATATCTCCACCACAATTAGGGCACATTCCAACAAACTTAGCAATGGGCCGTTCCATGATTTTTCCCCTTTTTACTTTCACTTTTAAAATAATTTCTATTTTTAATAAAATTTGCCTATTTTTTGACATAGGATTTTACAATCTCTTTTTAAATCTATGGTATGCACGCTTCAAGATAATCTCTCCAGTAATCGAATTTCCAATCTCGACTATTCTATGATATGGAATTGTCTTCTTATTCAATACGAACCAAAATTGCTCAAGCGATATGTCTGATACTCTAGCTTTGAATATTTGTTCGTTAGTTCCTCTGAAAAGTATATAGAAATCTTCAGGAGACAATCTTCTATCG
>JAGGXT010000250.1 GCA_021162905.1 Candidatus Odinarchaeota archaeon
ATTTATAACTCAAAGAAACTTCATTTATCTAATATTGTACTTTGGATTTTTACTCTATAACTTATATTTAGATTATATTAGGAGACTATTAGATCCTGCTGTTTTGCATAGTAAATTTGTTGAACGGCAAATTGAACAAATAAAAAAACAAGCAGCGGTGGATACACTGGTAAAAGGCACACTTCCAGTATCTTTTTATACACGTGCAAAATATAGCGTATCCGCATTTAACTTCATTAGAGAAATAATTGAAAAAAGAATATTCAGAAGGAAGGGACTGAAGGAGGAATTAGTATCCATTCATGAAATAAGAAAATTAAATGCTTACCTAACTCAGATTGCTGAGAAAACACCACACTTAATTCGCTCATTAAAAGGTGAATTTGCTTATCCATCATTTTTAAATATCATTTTAATTGCTACTATAAGTATTATAATTCACTTCTTTATTTTTGCTGGGGTGTCGTACATTGTTATAAACCCTCAAATTGTATATTCATATGTTCAAGTATCTCCTCAGATACTAGAAAGTGTGGATATACTAGCGCCTGAGTTCTCAATAATGATTCTATTACCTTTTGTAACAACAATTCCTATAATAGCAACTATAATTTCTTTTCTCAAACGAAGAAAATTAAAGAAATTGAAGCTAAAAGTGCCATCGTATCTGACAAAAAAGAGAGAAAAATAATTTTCCTGTTATTTTTCTCTCTTAATTACTTTATTTGATTTTACATTTTTATTAAGTACAACTCCTGGGTATATTCTACAATTACATCCTATACTTATTCCTGGAAATGTAACAACATTCATTCCTATTTGTGTGTTGGATCCTATAACAGCTCCGAATTTTTTCCTTGGGATTCTTATCTTTACATTTTGCCACTCATAAAGAATTTCTTTTTCAAATGGTTTATTCCATGTTTGAAATCCAGAGCTTATTCTGACAGAGGTTCCAATTAAGCTATCTCCAATATAAGATAGTTGTCCAATAAATGCATTTGGTAAAACTATACTATTCTTAATTTCAACGCTAAACCCAACCGTAACGTTTTCACTGATTGATGTATAATCTCTTATTAGTGAATTATTACCAATATATGAATTTCTACCAATATATACTGGTCCTGTTATTTGCGCTCCTGCTCTTATTATAGCACTATCGTCTATAACAACAAAGTTTTCAATATTTGCTCTCTCTGATACATTTGCTGTACCTGAAATATATGTCCCCCTATACTCCTTACTGGCTTGCTTCAAGAGTAACTTATTAGCAGCTAGTAAGTCCCAAGGCCATGTAATTTCAACCCAGTCCTTTTCCCAAATCACTCCATATACATCTCCATTTTTTTCAATAATCTTCTTTAAAGCTGCGTCTAGCTGTGGTTCATTCTTAATTATTTCATAAGCTTCTTTGCTAAAAAGATAAATACCTGCCAACGCATAATTACTGATTGGTTTTTCTTTAGGTTTTTCAACGATTTGTAATATTCTTGAGTCTGAATCCAATTCTGCAACACCATAATACTCTGGATTGTTTACTATTGTAACACCAACAATAGCCGAGCATCTAAGCTCATTATGCGTATTAAGTACTCTTTGTATAAACTCGCTGCATAAGATAACATCCGAGTAAAGAACAAGAAAATAGTCCTCATCTTTAATAAAATCTTCTGCTTTTGTGATAGCATCTACGACTCCTTTTGGCTCTACCTGTTGTACATATTTTATATTAACTTCCCATTTTTTCCCATCATCAAAATATTCCGCGATGCTATTATGTGTGCTTCCTACAACTATGCAGAAATCAGTAATTCCGACGTTCTTTGCTTGGATTAATAGATGTTCCAATATAGGTTTTCCCATTAATGGTATCATGGGCTTTGGCATTTCTTCAGTTATTGGATAAAGGCGAGTCCCTTCTCCACCGGCCAGAATAACTGCTTTCATTCTATCTCCACCAAAAATCTCATATGATCCAATTTTATAAAAGCCTGATAAATAAAAATATTGCAAATGAAAATTAATTATTTTTAATTATGCGTAAAATATCCAAATGCTGGCTCTATTGAATGTATCTTAGCGAATCCAAATCTTTCAAATTGCACAATTGAACCAGGTTCTATTTGATTTATGTTATTTTCAACAAATCCTTCAATCTCATTTCCATCTGGCATTATTAATTTCATTTTCTTACTCATTTCATCAGTTAGCCAGTGAATTATTTTTGCCTTATACTTTCTCGCAATATCTAAATCTTTACTATGAAATGATGCTGTAAATGATTCTTTATTTTCTATTTTTATATTAAATAGTTCTTTGAGCCGGATAATTTCCCCGTTTTTGACGCTCTCGAAATCATTCCTACTTATTATTATTTCTGTGGTGCTATCTACTATCTTTAGACGAATTTCTCTATAACCTCGTTCAGGAAAATCTGGGTGCCAAGGAAGTTTTGCAATTTTTTCATCCTCGGGTATATTTTCTATTTTCAATTTTATAGGATCAGCTATGAAGAATAACCTTTTTGCCTCCTTATCTATTATTTTTCTATTATACGCATAAAGAATCTCTGGGGAATACTCTATATCTGTAAGACTTAGACCAAGATCTATAAGCGCTTGTCTGACTGCTTCTGGTCTTATACCTCTTGCTTTTAGAGATTGAAGGCTCCATGTTCTAGGATCTTCCCATCCTCTATAGACTCCTTGCTCTATTAATCTTCTCGCCTTAGATTTGCTTAATGATATACCTTTAAACTTAACTATGCCATAATGAATAAATTCGGCCTTTTCCCATCCAAATAAATTCCAAACAAATTCTTCAACAAAATCCTCTTTGATTAAGTCCTTTCCCCGAAGAATATGTGTAATTCCAAGTAAATGATCATCGATTGCCCAATTAAATTCAAGAAGAGGCCAAACTATATATTTTTGCCCAACTCTTGGATGCTCTCTATAACTAATTCTTAATATTGGTACATCTCTGAAAGCAGGGTTTTCCAGATCCATTCCTGTTTTAAGTCGAACAACAGCTTCCCTCTCTTTGTAATATCCCTCAAGCATTTTTTCCCATCGTTCCAAGTGAGTTTCTATAGGTAAATTTCTGTCAGGGCAAGCCCTTCTTTTGACTTTATATTCTTCTCGAAATGTTTCTGGATCACACACGCAGACATAAGCGTGGCCCATTTCAATTAGTTTCTTGGCATATTTGTAAAAAAGATGTATCCTATCACTTTTATATATAGTCTCGTGCCATTTCACACCAAGCCATTCAAGACCTTCTTTTATAAGATCATATGCCTCAGGTAAAATTGTTTTTTCCTCACTTCCTATAGTGTCATCGTATGCAAGAATTAACTTACCATTATACATTTTTACATACTCATCATTTAGTACAGCCATTCTTGCATTACCTATATGAAGAGGGCCACTAGGATAGGGCGCTAATCTCATAACAACTTTTTTAAATTTATTAACATTTGGAAGAGGTGGCAGTCTTTTTACTTCTTCCTTTGGTTTTTCCTTTAGAACCTCTGGAAATTCTTCACTTAGAATTCTTTCTTGCTGATCTATAGTTAACTTATTTATATCCTCCACTACTTTTTCTACAACACTTATTAGATCTTTTATTATCCCTCTTAAATCAGGGAACTCACCAATAACTTTACTCATCACCGCTTTAGTAGAAGCTTTTCCATTATGTCTTATAGCGTTTAAAAGAGCGTGTTTTCGAATAGCCCTTATTACCATGTCATCAATCAAGAAAAAACCCCCAAAAAATCGCCATTCAACCCAAATAGCTAATGCCAAATTTATATTAATTTAGAATGGGCGGGCCCGGACTTGAACCGGGGACCTCCGCCTCGTAAGGGCGGCATCATACCAGGCTAGACCACCCGCCCATTAGCATCAAAAGTGTTAAAATAAAAATGATATTTTAATTTTTCCATTACGATACGACATATCTGTAATAGTATGTTTTCCCAGCTATTGGACTCTCTCTAATAATCCTGATAACATCACCCGGTTTTGCGCCAATTGCTTTCGCTACAGGGTCGGTTGATTTTATCCACGGGAGTTGGAATTTCTTAATACCCATTTTCTTTAAAAGTTCTTCTACTTCTTCTTCACTCATTATTTGATGCTCTGGAACTAGTTTATGTTTCAAAATGGGTGACAATTGTAATTCTCTTGTTATAACATCTATATTGCTCTCCTCTGCTGCTTTGAGAGCAGCTTTCGTAGATCTGCTACCGCCAACAATTATTCCAAGTGGGATGTTTCGTTTTTTCATTTCCGCGGCCATAACTCTAACCCATTTTATGCCTACTATTTTTATTTTTTCTAATCCCCAAATAAGTACGTCTTCGCCTTTCTGATTTTGCGCCAGAACCTCGATCCCCCACTCCTTCTTCTCTTCGGATATTTTCTTATATTTTCTGATATTTATTAAATCGTTAATAATATCCATAACAATGGTCATTTTTTTCACCATTAAGGCAGTTATCTCAAAATTAAAAATTCCATATTTGTTTAAAAATCTTATTAAAGTTATGTCAAATCTCCACATGTACAAAAAATTTCATGAAGTACATCATATAGTTCCTCGAATCCCTCCTTTTTTGTAGATGAGACAATTATAGGTCTTAACGCTGCTTTTAGTTTAAGAAGCAGATCGTAAGAGTGTAACGCTACTTCAATTAACTCTCCCTTATTGCTTTTAATAATTATTTCTTTAACCTTTTTAGGATCATCCAGCAATTTTACTACCTTTTGATCAATCAAATCGCCTTTATTTATAATACTGATAATTGGTATAGATAACCTTAATTCAACAGCTAGAGAAAGAACTTTTGCGACGATAAGGCTTATTATATCATTAAACATCTCTCCATCTATAAGAAAAAGTCCATGAGCTACCATTCTTTTTTGTAATAAGTCAAGAAAAGTCACTCCAACATCACGAAAAGCGAAAACTTCAAGCTGTCCTGGTGTATCCAACAATAGATATTCGGTTTTTATTTCTGAAAGTTCTTTAATGTATTTATCTGCATTTTGCAACAATATGTTCATCGCTTCTATAACTGCGCCGTTTGGTCCAAGTTTCTTAGTTTTCATTATTTGTGATATTGTAAAATACTTTCTAATATCCCAAACAGGATCATACGGAAGATATTCTGCTCCTGGATCCAAATTTGCGCATTTTGCGCTAACATTATTTTCATGTAGCCACTCATAAAATGATGCGACCAATGTACTTTTACCAGAGCCTGCAGGCCCTAAAACAACTACAACATATTGTGGTTTTTCAAAGTACATTTTATTTCCTCCTTACTTATTTTCATATAGCCAACTCAGTAAATTGCTCTTTAACTTAGATTTTCTATGGAATTACTTCAGTTGAGTTATTATATGGTGGATAATAAAATTCCTCTTTATTAATGATTCCTTTCTCTATCAGTTTTTCAACTTTCGGTTTTATGCATATTAAATTATCTATGAGATATTTAACTGTATTACAAACTTCTCTGAATCCCTTTTCTCCCCAGAGTTTTGTTTTATTAGCAAAGAGACATCTGCCACCGCATAAGTGATAATATTCACAAGAAATACATGGCTCTCCAATAGTTACTTTATATGGCAACTCTTTAGGATCAGAAGAAAATATATCACCTATTTTCGCAAAATTAAATTCTGGAGCTACTGGGCATACTATTATTTCACCAGCTGTTGTGATGGTAAAGGCATTAATTCCCGCACCACAACGTAACTCTGTTCTTTCATTGTACAATAGACTTTTCATAATTCCTAAAAATGGAACTATTCCTAGAACTATTCCTTTTCTTGCCATATTTTCATACCAGTATTTTATTAGTTTTTTTATGCCAGGGTTATACGATTCGTTCACCCATCTTTCAAAGTCATCATATCTTTGTTTAGGTGGATAATCCCAAAGTACATCTAATTGCCAGTGAACATGATCAAAATGAGGGTCCTCTAGTTCAACTAGGTGTTTTACATCAAGATAAACATCAGAGTTCCCAGAAATGGCCATCCTAGCTATTAAATCTCCCTTAAAGCCACGCCTTCTTATGTCTCGGACGTTTTTGATAATTTTTTCATATACACCTTTCCCTCTATAGTAGTCAGTTACTTCTTTTCTACCATCAATAGATACAAGGATTGTGTCAAAGCGCAAAAGATATTCTGTTTTTAATTTTGATAAAAGAAGACCGTTTGTTTGTAAAATATATCGTTCCGCATGAATTTCATCCATAATTTTTTCCATTAGAGGTATTTCCAGTAAAGGCTCTCCTCCATAAAAACATATGTGTGGTGCATTATCCTTCTTAATAAACTCTTTTAGTGTGTCTAAATTATAATTTAAACGCACTGGAGCTATTGTAGGGTCTGGCGTATTTCCGCAATACTTACATCTAAGATTACAAACTTGTGTTAGTACAATGAAATAAAGCATCCTTCTCTCCTCAGAGATCGTTATATTTCTAAGTAAATACTAAGTAATTACTTCAAGGTTGGCTTTTCAAAAGTTGAAATTTATTTATTTTTCTTCTTTTCATAAGTAGTTATTTAATCTATGATTTTTATTAACTTCCAGAGCTAAAGTGTTTTGAAAAATAGCCAAACAAGATATTGTTACTCTTCCTTACTTCGTCTGAAAAGAGATTTTAACTCGCTAAGGAGTTCTTGTTGCAAGTTAACTCCAGATATCGCTTGGGAACTAGCTGGCCTTGATTGAGGCGTTGGTTGTGTTGCTGGTTGAGGTTGAGATACTGTTGTAGCAGCTGGTGGAACAGGTCTCATTTGCGTAGGTTGTTGAATTGCCATGGGCTGAGTATATTGAGGTTGAGGCTGCGAAACTTGAGGAGACATTGATGGTGGGGTTGGCCTAGTTTGAGGCGTTTGAGGTGTTGATGTTGCTGAAGTTGTTGCAGGTTGAGAATATTGTGGTTGTTGTGTGGGTACCGCTGGTCGTATTGACGTTCCTTTCTTTTCGATATCTGTAAGACGTTTTTCAATTTCAGAAACTCTGTTAGATAATGCTGTTACATCTGCTCTTACTGATTCGACTTCTTGATATACCTTCTGGATTGTTTTACTGATAACAAGAGCTGCTTTCCATATAGTATCCTCTACTCTTTTCTCAAGCCTTTTTATCCTTACATCAAGCTCTTTATCTTTAGGCATATTATTTCTCTCCTTAATCTAAATAAGACCCTCTCTTAATTTAAATATTTTGAAATCGTCTCAGCAAAATAACTAAAAGTATAGTGACAGTTATTTTTTTTGCTTAAATATGTTTCTTGTATATCATTTTAACTTTCATTTTAGTAAGAAAATTAAGTTAAGACAGATCAATTTAGAAAATAAGATAAAGCCGGGGCTGGGATTTGAACCCAGGTAAAGCGGATTACTGCAAACCTCTGCAGTCCGCCGCGTCAGCCACTCCGCCACCCCGGCACCATTTTTAGATTAAGCTAGGAATAAGGAAATAATAGCATCTTATTTTTGTAATAAAGTAATATAATCATATTATATAAAAGTATAGCGGGGGGTGGACTTGAACCACCGACCTCGGGGTTATGAGCCCCGCGGG
>JAGGXT010000093.1 GCA_021162905.1 Candidatus Odinarchaeota archaeon
GCTTTATATTGTATAATATATATGTTCATCAGCAATTTGATTAAAAGTTGTAAATTATTAAGGAAATTAAGATGTAATAATGGGAGGCAGTAGGAAAGAAAGTCGAAAAGTTCATATATACTAGCACACGCTAACTTTAGTTGAAGCATTAATATCTGGAAGAAAAGCTGTTGGTGTTGATATAAATCCTGTAGCATGGTTAATCACAAAAGCCAAAGCTGTTCCAATAGAACCTGAAAAACTGAAAAAAGAAGTTAATAAGATATTATCGGATATTTCAGCTTCTATAAAAGTTCGCTTTAATTCCCAATTTGAGAGATTATACGAATAAAAAGTGCGTGAAATACTCGTTGCAACGGCAGGAATGCCCAAATTTCGCCTCGCAGAATATAAAACCCCAAAATAATAAAATCCTCCAAAGCCCCGCAACACCCTTAAAATTGTGCTCGGCGAAACTTCGCGCAACAGGAGATTAAGCGGTTCGACTTCGCTTCACTCGTCTCACCAAATCCCTTCAGGACTTCGCTTAATCCCGATGCGTTAAGTCCAATCGAGGTCGGCTCGCACTAAACAGAAATTATATAAATAATCAAGAAATAACTAACTTTATGGATTACAAAATAATCGGAAAAGTTGTAGATATAAAAGGTATTTGTGCAGCTGGTTTAAAAGTCGAGACGAAATTGATTTAACTATTCCTTGTCTTCCAGAAGACTATAAAGAGTGGAAAAAGAAACCAAAAATTTGCCCGCATTTATTAACTTGCATTACTCCTCAAATTTTAATTCTGCAAGGTGGAGGAAAAATTCCTTGGGAAGACAAGGAAGATGAAGCTACAGTAATGTGTCCAGACCCAAAAAACACTGTAACTCTTGTAATTAAAAGAATTAAAAAATAATTTGACTCGCCGACCTCGACTTCTTCAGAATGCTTCACATTCCTCGACCACGTTGCACTCTCGCCTACGGCTCGGGGGACTTAACAGGCATTAACAGGCTCGCACCTTGCAGGTGCTCTCCCAAATTTTCCTCGCAAAGCTCGGAAAACTTCTGTTAATACCATATGTTAAGTGAAATCGTGGACTTCGTGCCTCTTTAATTTAGTAAGGTGGTAAATATGGAAGAGGAGCATGTGTATAGTTCAGTTGTAACGAGCTTCTTTTATGTTTTTGAGCATCCAACGCAATCGACGTTGAAATTGAGACCTGGTTTGGATTTATTAGCCGGAACGCTCGTAAGGTGTGGTGCTCATAAAATATATATTCCATACAGAATGCCAAGATTCGGCCCATCAATAGATGAAACCATTAAAGAATATCCTCCAAGTCTTCAAAATAGAATAGAAATAGTTGACAAAAAGGGAAAAGACTGGAATCGGGTCATAAACTATTTTAAACCGGTTCACAATGAAATAGCAGATTCACCATTTGTATTACTTTATAATATAGTAGTTGATTTTTTGTATAAACTGCTACTTGCATCAAAATATAATGCTGAAGCTGATGTAAGCCAATCACAATTTATTGGGAGCTTCATCCAATTACTTAAAGATCAAATTGAAGATGTAGAAGCGAAATTTCGATTAGACCAATTACTTGGTATTTATTCAAACTATTCCAATCCTGTGAAGATTGAAACCTTTACCATTTTCCCAAAAATTTCAATACCCTCAATATACCATAAGATATCTGACTTTTTGGATGAAGCAGAAGTTATTGAGTTATCGAGAAATAGGTACTATCTTGGGATTCCAAGTATGGCTAAAACTATGCATATAAAGATAAAGAAGGCAGTTAGACATTTCTTTTCTGAGAAAAAATATGAAAAGTATAAAAAGGTAATTGGTATATCTACAGAATTAATTCAGACTGTCGGAGCTACGGAAGGTATTAAAATCCCAAATATTGATTGTTTTAGAGAACTACATTCTTTAGAATATCATCCACCCTTAGTAGATCTTGATTATTTTCGTGTACAAATCTGTAAACAGGTTAGTCCAAATTCATTTCCAAACTTTATGTTACCCGATGGAGCGACAAGAGCTATTTCTGATGAATATTTTTTGAGATACGAAAGGGAAACTGATAAAAATGTCAGCAGAAATCCTAAAATTAATTGGTAGGAGGCCCTTCGTCCACGACTCTGCGGTGCTTCGCACCTCGCCCCTATCGGGGTCACTTAACAGGACGATATGTGGCTCGCTTACGCTCGCCCAAATTTCGCCTATCGGCGAAACTTCACATATCCCCAGAACGTTAAACGACATTGGGCTACGGGCTGATATGGTGGTCAAATTATGGAAATAAAAATTAACGATCGAAGAGAGGTATGGAATAAATATCTCAACAAGTTGGTAGAGACATTTAGAATTGAGTACACTAGATTGGGGGAAGATGGAAGAAAACGTATACCCTATAACTTGTATTTTACTGAACCTTGCCAAATTGAAGTTATTGAGTTTTTAGAACCACTATATCAAATTTTAATAATTTCACATGATAAGGGTAGAGAGGATAGAAAATTCAGCATACATATATATCCAGAGTTAAATAAAGCGACTTATCCTCATTACATTCAAAGAGACATCTTGTCAGACGATAAATGGGATAGAGAAGTAACAGCAATAGACGGTAAGAGACGTAACTTAAAAGATCTACTAGAAGACTTCTTTGTGGATGCTCTTAAGTGGTTTGAAAAGCAAGCATTCGTGAAATACGATAAGCCAAACATCTTTAGAAATGGCAATGCTATCTCGGAAGATATCGGTGTATGGCTAATAAAGGGAGATTTATTAGAACTTAACCCTTCCGACATAATTTCAGAAGTTTGTAAAGAGTCTCCTTACAAATACTGTCTTCCGGCGGAAAACCAAAAGATGTTAAAACCTAAAGGAAAAGATGCTGAAAAAGGCTTTGTATATTGGATGAGTACTGGGGACTACATATACGTAGAAACGCATGAAAAATATGAAGATTTAGAAAAGTATAGAGTGAAATCGTTCAAGGAAGCAGAGAAGGTCATTAGAAAACCTACAAAAAATAAAATCAAGGGGTTTGGAGCGTATTTATATCCGCCCGTTTGGGTCGATGAAATTCCAAAGATACCATTTAATCAGAGGATCTGGAGCGAGATTGATATTCATTTTGGTCAAAAAGCTGTTGAAACTACTTACAATGGAAATGTTCTTATTATAACCAAAGACGGCTTCGTAGCAGTTGGAATTGATAACAAGTACGAAGCACTTAAAGAATTAAACACAATAATGGCTTCCGCTTTAATTAATGAAATACCAGCAATATCCATAAAAGAATTTGAGTTAGGAGAAGTCACAATAGACATCCAAACAAAAACTATTACAAGTTTCTCTGTAGGGCTGTCTTCTCTGAGAAATATTCTTGGACCATCAATTGCACAACCATTAATTCATGCGAGGGAAATGATCTCAAGCAATAATTTACTTAATGTAATAAAAACAGCTGAGAAAATATCCAAGAACGAGGAATTGCAGAATCTATCTTTAATTCTACTCGAGGCTTACACACACTTGATTAGTATGAGTATTCTGCTGCATTTTTACTTAGCTGGTATATCATAGAACACGATCTAATGGTAAAATGGGATAAAATGCTAGATAATAAAGGAATTACTGGTAAAAGAAAGAAGAAGCTAAGAAATCACTTACTCTATAAAACAGCAGATCGCGTTATCGAGATTCTCAATCTACTATCAAAAATCCCAGATGATGATTATTCTGAACTTATGAAACTCAAAGATATAAGGAATGATATAGTACATAATGGAAAAATACCATCTAAAGAGGACGCGGAAAAATGTTTTGATTATGCAATTGATATTATAAAAAAGTTAATGGAGAGATAATGCTACTCTTAATTGGGTGATAAGATTTATAAAACTATATTTGGTAACGAACAATTAGAGGAAGCCATTGAAGAATACAAAAGATTTATCCGTTCCTTAGAATGGTTTTGTAGCATAGTTAAAAAGTTTAGTGGGCTCTGGTACTCTGCGCAGTTTCGCAACCCTCCTGTCCTTTGAGTCGCCTAACAGTGGATAAAAGAGAAATCAAAGATTTCTGCAAACCGTTGTACGCTATTGACTGTATTTTGAGGGGGAAAGGAATGACGTTACATATTGTTTATAACCATCGGTGTCCACGTTGTGGTGCGTGCTACATTCCCTACGATAAAGATGTGCCTTGTCCGAATTGCGGTCATACAGAGGAGGAAAGATTTGATTACATCACTCGGGCAGTAGCCTCGCTAAAGTTTAATCTTGAAACCTTCGGTTCTTACATGCCACGTGCGTGGTGTGTTAGGTCTCTGGGAGATCATATCCTCCACATATTATTTTGGATTTTTGAGAAATTCAGAAAGCAAAAGAAGCAGAAGGATTTTGGTAAATTTGCCGAGAAGTTATTATCCAAGATGGAATGGAGAGAACAAAAATATTTGGAAAAACATATTTATTCAATAGCACTAAGAGTCTATGAGGAGCTTCAGAGAAGGAGAAAACAGTCAGCAGCATATATCTGGTTCAAGCTACGTCCAAATTTTCTACGCAAACTTCAGATACGTTTAAAAACTAAATGAAACTTCGAACTACATCTATAAGTAGTGTTTTACTGCTCTACTCATTAATCTCTGCGAAGCTTCCGCCAACCTCGCAAAACCTAAGATAAAAATAGCGGAACTTATTATATAACTTCTACTTTATATCCTATTTCCTTGTAATGTTCACCCCTTTCCAAAAGTCTTTTTTCAAGTTCTTTATCTATTTTTCCCTCAATTTTAACGGGTTTATCAAAAAAATATTTGTCTATTATAGTCCAATCTTCTGGTATGTTGAATCTCTTAAATCTTCCAATGTCTCGATGAGGCCCTGTGTATCCCCAAGTCTCCCTAACACCTCTGTGACATATGTAATCTCCACTTTGATTCGAAATTATGAGCTTCTCAGGGAAATAAACTTCTATTATGCCGGCATCGTAAGGCTCTTTGTTCGGTTTCGGCTTAAATCTCACGCAACTTAGGTTATGTTTCTTAGCAAATTCGAGTTCAGCCTTGTAGTTTTCCTCGTTATCCATGTAATCATATATGTCATATATTCCTCTATCAAACTCGTAGGCTCTTTCAAGTAGCGATTTAAAGTCACTTGTATCCTTGCTTATAGCGCTGACAAGCCTACAACCCATTCCATAATGAACAACGAAAGACATTTCTTTACCATCAATATCTTTAACGTAAACCCTCAACTCAGACATGAATGAAAACTAAGCTTAATTAATTTTTTTGAACATTTAACGTTAATTTAAGTTTCGTTAGAAGACTAGCTAAAGTTTTTAACCAATCAATGCTAATTTTGCTAGTCCATTACCTTAAAAATTATGTCCTTATATTTTCCTCCCCATATAAGACGGAAAGCCTTAGAAAGTGGTTTAATGTTATCACCATAAATAGTTATTGTTAGATAGTATTCTCCAGGATCTAGATCCTTTAAAGTTCCTGTAGGCAGTCCCATATAAATATCACAAATATGAGTTCTTTGTCCCCATATTTTATATCTTTCTTTTTCAGAGGATTTGAGTTTTGCTACATCTGCTATATAGATAACATCTAAAAACCATGAAGCTCCTCTGTTAATATCCATTCTTACATCTTGGATATCAGGAATCTTACTATAAGGTCTTGATGCCCATCTCAAGATTAACGGTACAAATTCCTTAATGGAGTTTCCATTTTTATCTTTAATCTCAACCAATCTGCCTTCAACACCCTTTGCTATTTGTTTACCTATATTTTCAACTTTTATACGTATCCAGTAAGATGGAATATTTTGTAAATCTTCAAGTGGAACTTCTTTACAATAAGGCTCTTCTTGTCTAAACTCAATTCTAATCTTGGGTCTCTTAAGCCAACCTTTAATTACTTCTATATAAAACAATAATACTGCCATACTAAATGTTCCAATTGCTGTAAGTATCTGAAGAATAAGTGGGATATCGATGCTGGTATTAATCATAGCTTATCACATTCTACAATTCTACAAAAAATTCTCGAGTAGTGTTATCCACCTCTTGAATTACTGATGATATAAGCAAGACTTTCATACTATTTTCACGAAACTCGTCTAAATAGCTAGTAATCTCTAAAATTGCCCCATGGATATGTTCATCTTTAGGATTAGCAATTGCATCTAAACCTTTTATATAAATAACGCAGGGTTGAAGGCGTTTTATTTTTTCAAAGAGTTTCCTGATAGAACGCTCCGTTTCACCAAACCATCGAGACCTAAACCATGTTGCCCTAGCAACAATATATGGACAGTGAAGGTCATTAGATACGTAATAAGCTATTGTTGAAGCTATTTTATCTGCTTGATGCCATAACTCTCGCTGAATTAAAATTGATCTAAAGCTTTGATGAGAAATAAATTCTTGCGCTAATCGTTTGATTTTATCAACTATTTCACTTGGAAGCTCATTACTTCTATCCTTAGGCTTCTCTAGATAGAATTCTCTTAATGCAGATGGTTTTACTACATTTTTAGCTCTTAATAAATCGTTGTGATTTATTTTTTCTCGGCCTTTAAGAGCTGCTTGTAATAAAGCTTCGTTTACAAGTTGAAGTAAATCAGCTCCTGTAAACCCAACAGTTTGCTCTGCAATTTCATCAAAGTTTACATTTTCATAACGATCTTTTACATAGTTATTTAAAATTATCTTCAGGATCTCTTTCCTTTCATCAACATCTGGTGGATCAAACTCTATTTCTAAATCAAATCTTCCTGGTCTTCTCAATGCAGGGTCTAAAGCCTCAGGTCTGTTTGTTGAGCCTATAACTATTACATGACCTTTTGATACTTCTCTCTCCAATCCATCCATTAAGCTTAAAAGCTGCCCTACTAGCCTGGGTTCTAGTTCTCCTTTTGTTAAATCTCTTCGAGGTGCAAGTGAATCAAGCTCATCTATAAAAATAATGGCAAGATTTTCCTCTTCTGCCCTTTCCTTTGCTAAGGCAAATACTTGTCTAAGTCTTTGTTCGCTCTTTCCATAATATTGAGAAATTATTTCAGGCCCTCTTATTATAATTGGTTCTGAAAGGCCAAGTTTTTTAGCTAAAGTTTTCATGAGTAAAGTTTTTCCTGTTCCAGGAGGACCATAAAATAGCAACCCTCTAGGTGGCCTCTTACTGGGAAATTTACCATCTCTAAGAGATAGAAGGAGCCCTACAATTTTCTCAAGAAGATCATCCTTGATGTAGACTTCTTGCTGAATTTCTTTTACTTTTTCTTTTACTGCTTCTTGAAATTCATTTGGCATTTTCTCCCCTCACAAACTCATCGATACTTATCAAATTCCATTTGAATTTGCCTCTTGACGGTAAAAGTGTAAGAACTTTGAAATCTATTTTCTTGTCATTATAAAGGATTTTATAAGCTTTTTTCCTTGCTTTCAACTCTTCATAATGAATTATTGCAGAAACAGGCTTAAGAACAATCCAAATTGTGGCAGCATTTGAGGCATTTTTGTATTTTTCTACCGTTTCGTCAATTTTCTTTAATGGTTCAAAAGTACCAATTAATGTCTCTATTTCTATGTAAATTTCCTCTCCTTCTGGAGAGTAGATTAAATCTGGAATTACATCTTTATCATCAGGAGATTTGAAGTCTGTTTTTTCTTCCACCTTTATTTCTTTCTCTAAAATCTCATTTACAAATTTGCAGAGCTCCTCAAAATTGTTTAGTATTCTCTTCCTTCTATTTCTCAGATCATTTAGTAAATAAACAAAAGTAGCAACTTTTATAGGATATTGAAGCTTATCAGTAGCATCAGCACCTCTTTTAACGAAAATAGAAAACCTTCTATGTGTGTAATCCAAATATCTTTCATATTTTCTTAGATTATTGAAGAATTTGTCCAAAGAACTTACTCCAAGAATTTTAGAGCAGAATGTTTCATACTTTGCATTATCAGGCAGGCAAGTATAAACACGAAGTCCTTCAAACTTTAGAGCATTCTTAGCCTTATCTAAATCTTTTGGTTTTACTGCTATAACCAAAACTCCAAATTGCTGTAAGAATCCTGATTCAAGACGTCCTCTAACCATTTTTACAAATTCATCGACTGCAAGGTGCATTTTTCTTGCATCTAAGAATTCAATCTTGTATTCAAAAGTGAATTGATCTAAGGAATGTGGATCTAATGAATCGACAATTCCCTCAATTCCTTCCTCAAAAAGTTCAGGTTCTCTGAAAGTTACTCTCGGATGTCTATCTGTAATTTCACAGAATAACTCTTTTAGGGCATAGATTATTGGAATGTGCCACTCATATTCATCTTCGCCTATTAGAATAACAATTGGTGAATTAAAGCTCTCACTGAAACTCCTAGGAAATCTTTTGTCACAGTTAATGAATTCTTCAAAAATAGGTAGCTGGATTAGTCCTTCAGAAGATGCGAGAGTTTCTATGCCACTTTCAATGTTTGTGGTTGTCAATTCTGTGTCTAGATCTGGATTTTGCTTTAACAGAGTTTTAGATTCCAGTTCTAGATCAAAAGAAGGAATAGAACTCTCAGTTCTTGTTTTACCCATCTGAATAGCTTTAACAATATTTGTATCAAGAGAGGACGAGAGTCGCTTAATTTCGATAGTAGATAATTTTATGTCAGTAATCTTGAGCGTTTCTTTGGGAGTAGACACTTGAATCAGATCTGTGACGGGAATTTGAGTTGACTTTATACTCTGCTTACTTAAAGAAGTGTCAAATAAAGGAGGAGTAGTTCGTTCTATAACAACTTCTTTAACTTCAGTACTTAAAGCTTCAGATTTAGTTGAAAGCGATATCTGTTCAAATGGTATATCGTAAATAGGTAACTCGAAGTATTGTTGTTCTTCCTTATCTTTTCCAATTAATTTAGAAGTGTCTTTTTGAACCTCTTTTTGATATTCTTCTGTTTCAGTAATTTTAAGTTTCGATACTTGTCGAAATCTAAATTTTTCCCTCATTTTCTATCACCTTTTCGATCCATTCCTTTGCAAGTGAGTGGAAATTTAGAGTGATCCAAGAAGTAGAGAAACTAATGTCTGCAAGACCAATACTTACAATAGGAGAAATTTTTATTAAGAAATCTCGTAACCATATTTTGTTAGGCAGTTCTTTTTTAGGATCTCCAATCTCCACAACCCTTCCATTTTTTGTATATAACCAGGAAGTAGCATTTTTAACAACTTTACGTAGGAGAAAAGGGAAAATTGGCTCATAATCTTTCCAGGGTTCAAAAGTCACGTGAATCTGATCTATAGCCTGTTTGATCAAGTTCTCACGTACTTGTCTAATTATTGGATCCACTTTTTCCAAATAACTTTGTAATTCTAAAAGTCGCTCAAAGAAAGAGGGGTAGTAATATTTACGAGAACTAGTTCCTCTTTCCCAGATTAAAATAACTTTGTCAGGACTTTTTGTAGGTAAGCTAACCTCTTTCTGGTCAATCATAGAATAGGCTTTAAGTCCTAAAAAGTCGGCTAGCTTTGTTACTTTATCGATATCACATTCAAGAAACTCCATGAGTACAAGTAATGGTATAGTTCTAGCATAGAAAATAAAAGTCATGGATGGGTTACAACCTATTGATAAATCTAATGCTTTCTGTTTGAATTCATTTATTAGATTTATCAATCTTTCTGGTTTTTCACCTGGTTGTGGAAGTAGAGTATTAGGCTCTATAAGTTCAATAGGCGCATATGGATAAGACTCTTGAATATCTACTTCTGATAACTTAATAGCTAATTTATCACAAAATCTTTTAATTAAACTTCTTAACTCATCGACTAAATTTCCAATCGGAATAGAGTTTACCCATGAATTTGGATTTATACTTATCTTAACGCCATCACCCCAGCTTTCATAGTGTTTTATACTCTCCTCAAAAGATGGAGCATTTTCTGCACATATTCCAAAGTTATCATACATAAATTTTGCAAAGGATGTGCTGAGATCTTTATTAGATCTTACACCACCATAAATAGCTACTCGGATTTTATTTTTCAATGTTTCATCCTCAATGTCTGCTAAAGAAGGTTTTCCACAAATTCTTTCACTTTTGAGGAACTCATAAAGTGCGTTTAGAATGTATGCTTGCTTATAAAAAGATACTAGATCCTTTTCTAGGAAAATTCTCCATGTCTTTGGTTCCCATACTTTGTTTTCTTTTGCCCATTCTCTAAGAGATGTCATTAAACACCACCTTTATTAAAGCTTCTAACTCCTCCTCTTTTTCCTTTTTTATTTTATTTAACCTAATAATCTCATTCCTTATTTCTTCATATCTCCTCTTAATTTTTTCAAATTTATTAATGATTTTGATTCCTCTTTCAGTAAGTCTATACTTTATTCTTGCTCTCCCCCCCTCTTCCCGGAATAAATCTTCTTTAACAAGTCTTAATCTCTGAGCCTCTCTTAACCTTGAAAGAATGGTATTAGGACTAAGTTTTAGGGCTTCCTCTAATTCATTAAAGGATTCTTCTTATCAGTGGTAGCAACATGCACAGTAATCTCTCTTTCAAATTTAAATCCTTTCAATGCTTTCTTATACATCTTTTTAACTTCAGCTTTCATATTAATGACTGTGTTAAGATTTATTTATATATTTTCTGTGGCTCTAGACACAATTCACGGAGCAAATTTTATTTAACATTTAAGGTACAAAAAATTTATTTTATTGATGAATGAAGTTCCTTTACTCAATTTCAAGGAATATACGTCTATTCATCATCCATAATCCTTAAGTTTCTTATCTCAAATTATTATTGCTGTAGAATGTGAAGTTGAGCGAAGTTGGAGGTTGTTATTTGTCTTATACATACGTTTACCTTATGGATAAATTTTATCCGATAGAGTTTTCTCTTAGTGAAATTGCGGAGCTTTATGATGAAGATCACATGAAAATATTTGAATCAATCAGAGGCTTAATTGAAAATGTACTTGAAAGCAAGGTTAAACGTGCGAGGCTTTACAAATCTTTCCTAAGTTATAAGACGGGTACAATTCTAATAGAGTATATGGTTAGTTTCGAAAAGGGGACTATAGGTGTCAAAATTATACACGCCCATAACCCGGTGAAAGCAATAGAGAAATATTATGAAGCTGAGAAAAAGGGGAGAGGTATAATCATCGACACTCATCTACTTAAGCAGGTTGATCTTTACTTCAAGGGATAAGGACTTTAACTTTATCTCCGATAAACCTATTAGTTGGTATTTTGATAAGAATTTTAAATTCTACACAATTATAACATTATGTGAATGATTTAATTTACTTCCTTTAATCTCTAAATCAGAAGTTAAACGAATGAAAATTGCGTGAATACTCGTTATCGGAAATCCCGCAGCCATCTTAAAACGGGGGTGTAAGTATGGGTAAAAGAATAGAGTCTGATAAAATAATCTTAAATAAACTTTTCGAAGATTTTTGGTTTTTAATCCCAGAATATCAACGCCCGTATGTATGGACTCCAGATAATGTCAATGATTTATTAGAGGACCTATGGTTTGCTTATGAAAATAACCCTGAAGATGAGTATTTTGTCGGTTCTTTAGTTTTGAAAAAAGTCGCTAAAAGTTCGTTTGATGAATACGAGGTATTAGATGGTCAACAGAGATTAACAACTTTTGCACTTTTGTTTACAATTTTGAAAGAAAAAGCAAAGGATGAGATATTAAAAAGAACTCTATCGGATAGTTTATTTCAGAAAGAAAATCCATATAAAAATATCCCAGAGAGACCTAGAATAGTATATGGAATAAGAGGGAACTCAGATAAATTTCTAAGAGAGTTCGTTCAAAGCGGTAATAAAAGGTTGGATGGAAAAGACATATCTGTAAAAAATATGGTTAACGCGATAGAGACTATAGAAAAATTTTTCGAAAACAAAAACAACATTGAAGATTTTGCAAAATTTTTATTGAATAAAGTAGTATTCATATATGTTGCTACCGAAGATCGAGAAGATGCTTTTAGATTATTTACAATTCTTAATAATAGAGGCATCCCATTAACAAATGCAGACATTTTAAAAGCCATAAACATTGGAGAAATTGAGAAATCTGGAAATAAAAAACTTGCAGAGGAATATGCTAAAAAATGGGAAGATATACAAAATGAATTGGGAGATGACTTTGACCGATTTTTAGGGTTTATTAGAACAATATTGCTTAAGGAAAAAGCGAGAAAAAGCTTGTTAGAAGAATTTGAAGAAAAAATCTATAAAAAAGGAAAATTGGCTAAAGGAAAAGCAACTATCGACTTACTTGATGAGTATTATGGGATATATAC
>JAGGXT010000026.1 GCA_021162905.1 Candidatus Odinarchaeota archaeon
ATTAGTAACAGCTGTAATTGTGGGTGTAATCATTATAATCTTAAAAAAGAGAAAGGAATAGCATCCTTAGTATCTTAGACACAAACACTTTTTCTCTTTTTTATTTTTGTTATAGTGCTTAAAGCTCTCTCAATACGGATTCAACAATACTATCAATTTCCTTCTCAATTTTAGTTATATTCTTACCTCTATCAACTGTCTCATACAGATTTCTCTTTTCTACTTCACTTAGAATTGTCACTAAGATGCGTTTTTTTTAAAATTCGGAAAAATGAAAAATTTAGGAAAAATTAAAATATTACGAATATAAATAAAAATTCGAATTAGAAATCGGTGAGCATCTATGCTTGTAATTTCTAGGGTTGGGAAAAAAGGAGAAATCGTCCTACGGAAGGCTATAAGAGAAAAGGCAGGAATTAAGCCTGGTGACTACATAATATTATCCAGTAAGAAGGGCGAAATTACTATCCGTAAAATTGGATCCGCAAAAGAATTTCTGGAGATGCCAAAGCTAATTAAATTATCTAAAGAGGAACTTGAGAAACTCAGAAGAAAAATCCATAAGGAAATGAAGGAGGCTACTTTAAATGAAATATAAAATATTCTTAGATACAACATACCTTCTTCCTCTCTTTGGAGTAGATATTGAATTAACGAAAGATGATGAAAAGAAACTCCTAACCATAATTGAGAATTTCAACCCTTCAATAAATTCGTTAAGTCTTCTTGAAATTAAATGGAAAATTCTTCATTTTTCAAAGAAGAATAAGTTGCTGTTAGAAAGGTATCATAACGTTCTACAATTTGTAACTCTTTCAGGTAAGTTCAAAATAGTTCATTTTTATGATTTTAGAATAGATAATATTGCAACAAAACTTTACGAATTTCATAACGACTATATAGACTGCTCCATTTTAGCAGCTGCGCTTGAAAACGCAGATATATTATTAACAGAGGATACAAAAATTAAACAATTAGGCCAAATAATAAAAGAGCGAAGTTTTCTTTCCATGGTTAATAAGGCACGCTTTGAAATAAAGTCTATTAGTGAGTTGCCACTATAATTATATCATCCAGAAATATTAAGATTCTGGCTCGTAAGAAAAGATCACATTACATCTACTACTTAGTAAAAAACTTCATACTTTAAAGATAATATGCTGCCAAGATATTCTTCTCCAAGCTTCTTACAGTTATAATTCTTCCATTATGAAAAGCTCTACCCGTAGCACACCCTTCACTCTTTGAATTTGAGTCATTAAGTCCTTCATTTCACTCATAGCTCCATTTAAAGATATAACTTCAAAACATCTAGCCTCGTCTAAATGTATGTGAAGTGTAGAGCGAACCAAGTCACCATAATGATGTTGGATGTGTGTTAGCTTTGTCTCAACATTGTGAGGATGATGCTTAAAAATCACTAATAATGCGCCTATCGCCTTTTTCTCTTTAGATACTGCAACTTCGTGTTTAACAAGAAACTCCCTCACCGCATCTTGAACCAATTTGGATCTGCTCGGGTATCCAGTTTTTTGAATGAAATTATCCAAGCGGCTTATCAAATCCGTTGGGAGAGTTACGCTAATTCGTTTCATTTTTTCATTTTCTAACTTCATGACAATCCCCTTATCTATTTATAAATTCTAAAAGGTAAGTAAAAAACTTTTATGTGAAAATATATGAAACCCTTTTACTTCATATTTATAAGAAGTTGCTTCACTCTGCAAAAATTTTATTTAACAATTATGAAAATAATATAGATATTAGAAAGAACGTTGTGTGAGAGAGATGTGGGGACCAGCGTTCGGTCTTCGGATGTTAAGAAATCTGCTCATAATGTCTATTTTGTTAACCTTGATGCTTTCTCAACCAACCTCTGTGGTTGTTGCTTCAAATAGCAATGCTAATATTAACTATGTTATCGACTATACTACTTGGTATGGAGCTGGTGTTAATAAAGGTTTAGACATTACGTTAGATGATAATAATAACATTTACATAGTAGGCAGTACAACCTCTTTTAGTAATGATAGCGATAACACGGATGTTCTGATCCTGAAATACGATTCTAATGGAAATCTTATTTGGAATAGAACGTGGGGTGGAAAACATATAGACAAAGGACTTGCAGTAGTGACAGATTCTAATGGATTCATATACATCCTTGCACGCTCTTGGTACTTGGATTCTCCTAGTATTACTCTGCTAAAGTATGATGAAAATGGAAATCTCATTTGGAATAAATCTTTAGCAGGGCCATCTAAATTTGGCTGCGATATGATATTAGGAAGTGACGGTAATCTTTATGTTGTTGGCTACGAGGAAACAGAAAATAGAACGCATGATGGACTCTTAATGAAAGTAAGTACTGAGGGCGAAATCATTTGGGAGAGGACATATTCAGGAAAATACGTCGATAGATACCAAGATATAGCTATTGACGAAAACGGAGACATTTATGTTGTTGGTCAAACAGAACCAGAAAATATTGATAGAATTAACATACTAGTGTCAAAATATAATGCCGATGGGGACCTCTTATGGAATAAGAGCTTTGATATTGAAGAAACTTCCAGCCAAGCAGTTAGCGTCGTTGTCGATGAATCAGGTAACATATATGTCATTGGCAATATAGGCCTTAATCCTACTTTTGCTAACGATATGCTGGTCCTAAAATTGGATAATGATGGAAATATATTATGGTATAAGGTGTGGGATGGGGGCTACTTCGATAAAGCATACGATGCTGTTCTGGATAGGAATGATAATGTCTACGTTATAGGATTTAGTGAGGAGTATAACTCAGTAAAGGAAGAATATATAACAAACTTACTTTTGTTAAAATTCGATGCTAACGGAAATTTGCTTTGGCAAAAAACATGGAATAACGATTGGGAGTACATTGAAGGTAAAAGTGCAGTAATAGACGATCAGGATATTTTCATAGTTGGAAATGCGTATCCAGAGAATAAACCAGAGGAATGGAATATAGTAGTACTATGTGTCTCATTAGATGTAGATAATGATGGCCTCGGAAAATGGATGGAGAGTAAGCTGGGTACAGATCCCAATAAGAGCGATTCCGATAGTGATGGATTCTTAGACAGCTCTGATATAGACCCCTTAAATCCTCTAGTACCATGGGGATTTGTTGCTTTAGGCATAGTTTTAGTAGCAGTTACAGTCCACTTTATCAGACTAAGAAAAAGCTCGATAAGGAAAATATCATAAAAAGATAGCTGCTATTTCGTCTCTTTACTTTCTTTGCTCCATGCGATTAGCTATGTAGTAATTTGCAAGCATGCTTCTAAACTATTTCTGTGAAATAAGAAACTGCATCTGATATAATTGCCGATAGAGATCATTTCTGCTTAGCATTTCTTCATGAGTGCCTACATCAACTATTTCCCCTTTATGCATAAGTACTATTTTATCAACGTTCCTTATTGTGGACAACCTATGAGCTATTATAATG
>JAGGXT010000049.1 GCA_021162905.1 Candidatus Odinarchaeota archaeon
CTATATTACAGAGATATCGGTGTGGCCAAAAGAGGAATTGCAAGTGATATTTTCAAGTATATTCCTAACATAAAAAGTGTAAAATTTATTGAAGAGATTGTAAAGCCCGAGGAAAAAGAAGAAAAGGAAGAAAAAGAGACCAAAGTTGAAGAAAAATAAGATTTTCTAAGCTAAAATAGACACATCTATTATTTCTTTTCATGCAATCGTCTTAAAATAACTCTGCTAAACAATTTATCTTTATTACAATTTATTTTTTCTAAAACTTTTACAATTTGAACTTTGTCTCCTTTAAATAAACCTGGTGGATGACATAAATGCCGATATTCTTTACATTTAATTAAAGAACAATCAATCGGTTCAAATTCGGTGATTCCTCCCTCAATAGCTTTTCTTGTAGGTATTATAGCTTCTATATCGGCCTCCTTTACTTCCACTAATACAACAGCCCCCTCGTGTAGATTACAAGGGTGTTCAATATTTTTTACTCTCAAAATCTCATAAACTCTATTTCTTTCTAAATTTTCTTGGCATACTTTGTAGTATTCACATTTTTTACAAATTATAGTATCTCCAACATATAAAAATTTCATACCCTTTTGTGCTAATGCCTTACCTATCAACGTGGTAATAATCACTTTTAGCACCTCTCTCATACATTCTTTTAGTCACTTTAATATCCTTGTCTCAAATAAATTCCTAAATCCACTATATTTTTTACGGCAACCTTTTGATCAGTAATATATTTAAACCTTGCAGGCGAAAATAATAACTTTCCAAGCCCTAAACAGTCACCATATTTATTAAAGACAAAAACAAATCTACTACCCTTTGGAGGGTATATTATTTTCACTATAGATTTTTTAAATATGTCTTTACCATAAAGAAATATTTGTTCTCCTATATCATTAACAAATACCTTAGCCTTTTTTGCAAATTTTGAAAAAAATAATATACCAGCTAAAGTTAATACTATTTTTTTACTATTTTTATAAATTTCTGCGATTTTCAGCCCTAGGGCTGTTGCTGATTCGAACTGTTTGTATTTTCCTATAACTTCCCATGTTCTTCTATCAGAAAGGAATATATTCCATACATTATCATCTTTATTAGTCGAAACAATAAGGCAGCTTCTATCTCGCAAAGTCTGTTTTAAATCTATTTCAAATTTCCTAACTAAGAAGTCAAAAAGCAATCTATAAGCGTCACTTTTTTCTGTTAATGCCTTATAAGACACCATGATCACCCAGATTTTCTTATCTTTGCAATGAAAAATCCAATTGTTCTATCGGTATGAGGATACAATCTCTTTGCAAATTTTAACCTTTCATCAAAAGTATAATCCTCGAATTTTAGAAGCCCAGGCTTACCCATATTTATGTTTATAGGCTCTAATTTTATTTCATCCTTAAACTCATCCAAAGCTTGAGATATTACATATTCGTTTTCCTCTGGAGCAATGCTACATGTAGAATATACAATGATTCCATCATTTTTTATAGACCTTATTGCGCTTACTAAAAGTTCCAGCTGGACTCGACTCATTATCTTTATATCCTTTAATTTTCTACTTTTCTTTCTACTCGGATCTATAGGTATAAGCCCCTCCCCTGTACATGGAGCATCCAAAAGGATTTTATCAAATTTAATTCCCATTTTATGCAACCTTCTTGCATCCATCTTTAAAACAATTGTATTTTTTATGCCCATTCTCTGAATGTTTGCCATAAGTGCTTTAATTCGAGTTGAGGACGAATCTATAGAAATTAAAGTTCCCTCATTATTCATTAATTGGGCTAAATAAGTTGTTTTTGCCCCTGGCGCTGCACACATATCGACCACAATATCATCGCTTTTAGGGAATAGTATTTCTGGTGGTAGCATGGATGCCGCATTTTGAATAAAATAATACCCTAAAAGATATTCAGGAGTTGCGCCTATTGGTACGTTCGCCTTTTGAACAGTATAACCATATTTTGTCCATTTGATTTTCTCTAAAACTATCCCTCTTTCTTCCAGTCTCTTCAGTAATAGATCCTCTCTCACCTTTATAGTGTTTACTCTAATTGTTGGCTTTAGTCCTTTTTCACAAGCTTCCAGAAACTCATAGAGTTCTTCATCATCAAATATTTCCAAGTATCTCTTTATCATGTACTCCCGGTACCCATATTTTTCAGCAAGTTTTTTAATTCTGTTCTCCCAAATCATCTTAATCACGGTGGTTCTTATGTCATTTTTTGAAGTTGAAATTAAATTAAGACTTAATGATTTTCTTAGGAAACGATTTGAATCATTTTTTAATAAATATTCTCTACTACCTATAAAAGAAGAGAGACTGGTTGATGTATATTTTAATCATCCCTATAGAAACTTTTCAGAGAGTGATGAGGTTTTAAGAGTAAGAAAAACATTAGATTATGTATTATTAACATATAAAGGACCTAGAGTTAAAGGGCGCAGCAAGACACGTGAAGAGTTAGAGGTTCGTATTTCTGACTTTGATACTATAATTTTAATCTTAAGGAGGATTGGGTTTGATGAATTAATTAGGATTGAAAAGATTAGGAAAACTTATGTTTTTAATAAATTTAAAATTTGTATTGACAATGTTGAAAACTTAGGATTATTCGCTGAAATCGAAGTAGCGTGTAATAATAAAGATGAAATAAAAAACATAGAAAATGAGATGTTTCAGTTTTTAAAAACTGAAATTTCTGATGATGTTGAAAAATATATCGAACCAAAAACATATTTAGAATTAATTTTAGAACGAGATGAATAATTATGTGCGACTTGGAAAAATATTTAGACAAAATAATGTTTTTTTCAAAGGCTATTATGGGTAAATCTTTCCATCATGGCTGGCCACATGTAGAACGTGTACTTAACGTGGCTCATAAAATCTCACAAAAGGAGGGAGGACATTATCCAATAATAAAAGCTGCTGTCTTTCTACATGATATAGGAAGGTACGTTGAAAGATCATTAAATAGTCATCACGCAGTTCTTAGTGCAGATATAGCTAAAGAATTTCTAAAAAGTATAGGCGTTTGTGATTATCACATCTCAGAAATAACCCATATTATTATTTCCCATAGTTTCACATCGGGTATTAAACCAAGATCTCTTGAAGCTAAAATAGTATCTGACGCTGATAAGATTGATGCCTTGGGAGCGGTTGGTGTTATTCGTGCATTTCTTTTTGGCGAATCAAATGGTAGATCTCCAAACGATACATTGCAACATTTTATAGATAAATTATTTAAACTTCCAGATCTCATGTATACAAATACTGGTAAGATTATTGCAAGGAAGAGAGTTGAAATAATGAAAGTAGTTTACGAGGAATTACTTAATGAATTATCTATTAAGTAGATTAGTACGTATTTTACTTTAATCTCGAAAAATTTAAATATTGACTAATTGAAAAACAAAATAAGCGTGTTTTATGCTTTAGCTTTTGTCATAATTCTAAGTTTATTTTTGGGGGTATAAATGTGAATAATTTTGATAAGGCAAAACTTATACTAAAAGGAACAACGTCAATAGGTGTAAAATGTGTTGATGGAGTGATTTTAGCTGCTGATATGCGTGCAGTGAATCAAGAGTTTAATATCGTTAGTGAGAACGTTAGAAAAGTTTTTTCTCTCATAGATAATAGAGTTGGTATTGCTCTTTCAGGAATAGTTGGTGATGTTCAAGGATTAGTCGATTTAATGCGTGCTGAGTTAAAACTTTATTTACTAGAAAATGAAAAAATAAGTGTTAGAGGAATAGCACAATTTATTGGAAATTTTCTATTTAGAAGTATAAGACGTTATCCATATATTGTTGAAGCTATAATTGGTGGATATGACGATACAGGTTATCATCTTTACGGCCTAGATATGGCCGGAAGTATAATTGAAGATAATATTATCGCAATAGGTGAAGGAGCGACTCTTGTATTTGGTGTTCTCGAAGCAGTAGATTTATCAAAATTAAAAGTTAAAGAAGCTAAAAAAGTGGCACTGGATGCCTTAAAATCGGCTAGTAAAAGAAGCGCTTTTACAGGTAGTAGGATACAAATGTTGTTTTTGAGCAAATCTGGAAGTCATGAGGAAGTTTTAGAGGTTTGAAATAATAAAATATCAACTTATAACCTTTAATTTTTAGGTTAAATTAAAGTTTTCAAATCTGAAATATGGAGCGTATGTGTAATGGAAACAGCATCTGTGAAGTCTCTTAATGAGATTAAGGAAAGAATAATACAATATTTACCGCCAAATGCGCAGATCACAAAAATAGAGTTTGAAGGACCAGAAATAGCTATTTACTCGAAGAACCCGCACGTCTTAGTTGGTAATGGCGAATTAGTAAAAGCCGTTGCAAAAACTCTGCAAAAGCGAATTGTTGTGCGTGCTGATCCATCAGTTAGAATGGATAAAGAAGCAGCAATCGAAAAAATAAGAGAAATAGTACCCCCTGAAGCGGAAATAACGAAAATTATTTTTGATGATACCCTCGGGGAGGTAATAATTGAAGCAAAAAAGCCAGGGCTTGTTATTGGGAAGAATGGAGTCACATTAAAAGAAATAACAAGAGCAATTTTATGGCGACCAGTTGTAATACGTAAACCTCCCCGAGATAGTGCTATTGTGGAGCAAATTAGAGGGATTCTTCAAGAAACTGTAGAGAAACGTCTTCAAATGTTAAGAAATGTTGGATTTCGGATACATCGTCCACAAGTTTTTAAGAATGAATGGGTTAGGGTAATAGGTTTAGGTGGTTTTAGAGAAGTTGGGCGTTCAGCAATATTTGTTCAAACAAAAGAGAGTAATATTTTAATTGATTGTGGTGTGAATGTAGGTTCCCCTGAACACGCATTTCCTCATTTAGATATACCAGAGTTTAGTATAGAAGATCTAGACGCTGTAATTGTTACGCATGCTCATCTCGATCATAGTGGCTTTATTCCATTTCTTTTTAAATATGGATATAATGGGCCAGTTTATACTACAAGACCGACAAGGAATCTTATGGTTTTATTGCAATTAGATTATCTGGATGTTGCTGAACGAAATGGAAAACTGCAGCCCTATTCACAAAAAGATATAAAGAAAGAAATAATACACACTATAACATTAGAATATGGAGAGGTTACTGATATCTCTCCAGATGTTCGTTTGACGCTTCACAATGCAGGTCATATACTTGGATCAGCTATAGTTCATTTACATATAGGAGACGGATTATATAATATTGCATATACTGGTGACTTTAAATATGCAAAAACTAGACTCTTGGAACCTGCAAATACCACTTTTCCAAGATTAGAAACCCTAATTATGGAAAGTACATATGGTGCTAAGAGTGATATTATGCCTCCTCGTCCAGAAGCCGAAAAACAATTAATTGATTTTCTTAACAGAATTCTTAGTCGAGATGGTATAGCATTAATACCCGTTCTAGCCGTTGGACGTGCGCAAGAGATTATGTTAGTTATAGAGGAGGCAATTCGGAAGAAAAAACTTATGGAAGTTCCTGTATTTATCGATGGCATGATTTTAGAGGCAACAGCAATACATACAACTCATCCAGAATTTCTTGCAACCGATCTGAGGAATATGATATTCCATAAGGGGTATAATCCCTTTACGGCAGAAATATTCCATGAAGTTGGAAAAACCGCTAGAGAAGATATTGTTGAATCAGGACCAGCAATAATTATGGCAACTTCAGGTATGCTAAATGGAGGCCCATCTGTTGATTACTTCAAACTCTTAGCTCCGGATCCAAAAAATGCGATAATCTTTGTAAGCTATCAAGCAGAAGGAACATTGGGTCGCCGAGTTCAGAAAGGAATCAAAGAGGTACAATTTCCAGCTACTACTACAACTCCCGCACAGGTAGTACAAGTAAATATGGAAGTTGTAACAATTGAAGGATTCTCTGGACATTCAGATTTTAAACAATTAGTAAGGTACATACGTAACTTAAGCACGATGCCTGAAAATATCATTGTATGTCATGGCGAAGAGGGTAAATGCCTAAATTTAGCCACAACAATTCATAAACTGAAAAATATTAAAACTATGGCTCCAAGGAATTTAGAAGCTATAAGATTAAGATGATGGATTTATAAATTCCTCTTCTCTCTTTCTTATCCTAACATGTTTTGGTGTAATAAGTAAATAAGAAGTTTCTCCTATTTGAGCAATATCCCCTCCCACACGCTTTGCTAACCCCCTCAGTTTATCAAGTAATCTAATAATCTCTCGTTCATCATACGCTTTATTTAAAAACGACTCTAGGTTTACCAGAGCTATATTTCCATTAAGTATCTCTTTTTCAATAGGATTTAACTCAAAATACGATTGTCCCATAATATCAAATGATACTATTTCTATCTCACCTTTGGATTCAAGTTCTTGTTGACTTTTTTTGCTCTCAGTTGCCCTTTTCTCATGAGATACTGTTGGTACTATACCAAACATTATAGGAACATTCTTCTCGTCACCGTCTTCTTCTTTTTCCTTTTTTTTACGCCATTTCCAAATCTTCTTAAGTCCCATTAATTTGCCCCCGTATGTATATAGATATAGTAAGTATATTATCTCTTAATAAGTTTTTACAGCTTGTGTGTTTTCTATTATTTTTTATTGTAAGATTATAGCGCGTTACTTTGTCATTAATTGCTTACCTATGTTCCAAAAGTTATCTTTAAAGTAATGTAGTGTCTTTATTATTTTCCCTTTACTCATATTCTTTATCTCTTTGCTGTCAAAAAGAGCTATGCCCAGAGCTATTGGTATCTTTTTGTCTATTTCCTTTATAAGTACTATCTGATCTTTTTCGATATCTTCTGATATTTCAACAACGCCTGGCCTCATAACGTCTGCGCCATTAAGAATGTGGGGTAAGGCTCCTTTGTCTATAATAACATACGGTAAGTCAACGCAGATTTTCTTGTATATTATAACTGCTAAATGTGGCACGATTTTATTAAAATCTGGGTCTAAGACTATAATACTGGGGGTACCCTCTATAGAAATTATTCCACTATCGTTATCCAAAAGTGTAAATTCTGCAGATCTGGCTTTTTCTAAAAAAGATCTTAAGTCCTTATATGTTATCTTTGAGAGCAGTTTTTTAATCTCCTTTTTGCTTAGAAATCTCCTATGCTTTATTTTCATGAAAATCACCATTAATTTTTCGAGGACTATTATGAATTATGAAAAAGGTATAAAAAATAATTCGGTAAAATGTAAGAAACTTCTAAAAACGAAAAATATATAATAATGATTAACTTGGTTTGTAAAACAAGAAAAGAGATATTTTCGGAGCGAGAGAAGATGAGCGGTGAACGCCCATTAACACTATTATATAATTCTCGTAATACATTAGTACTTGTAAGATTGCGTGGCGGAAGACAAGTTAGGGGAATTCTTAGAGGTTTTGATACTCATATGAATTTGATCCTTGATGAAGCTGAAGAAATCTTGGAAGAAGGCAATACAAAACCTAGAGGAACAATTGTTGTAAGAGGTGACAATGTAGTATTTATTGCTCCAGTTCCGAGGTGATTTGTATGACAAAAGGCACCCCATCGTTTGGCAAGATGAATAAAAAGACACATATCCGGTGTAGAAGATGTGGAAGACGTGCATATCATGTTAGAAAGAAAAGGTGTGCAGCGTGCGGATTTGGAGCATCAAAAAGAATTCGTAGGTACTCATGGCAAAACAAGAAAGTCAATAAAGTAAGACTTATATAATCAATAAATAAGCTTCTCTATGCTTAATTAATGAATATCAATATAATATCATGTTTCTATATAATTTGATCTAGGAGAGTCTATTATGAAGTTAAGTGAATTTTTTACAAATCTTAAAAGAATCTTACGTTTAGTAAGAAAACCATCTTGGAATGAGCTTTGGATAAGTATAAAGATATCTGCGTTAGGTATAATAATTATCGGTTTAGTTGGTTACGTTATAATGATTATAGCTACTGCAATAACCGGCAGTATTACTGGAGGCTAAAGAGTTGCCTGAAGTAAAAGTACGAACACGTGGTCTTTATGCTATAAGAACAACAGTAGGACAAGAAAGAAATATCGCTATGTTAATTGCTGAGAGAGCGAGGAGTAAAAATTTAAATGTATACTCTGTCATAGCCCTAGATGAACTAAGAGGATATCTCATAATTGAAGCAAAAACCAAACATGATGTTCAATTATCAATTATAGGATTGCCTCATGTAAGAAGTAAAATTATAGGAAATTTTGATATATCTGAGATTGAGCACTTCTTGGCACCAAAACCAGTTATAGAAGGTCTTGAAGTAGGTGACATTGTAGAAATAATAGGAGGTCCATTTAAAGGCGAGAAGGCTATAATTGTTCAAATGAAACCTGAAAAAGAGGAAGTAACTCTTCAATTATTGGGATCCTCGTATCCCATTCCTGTTATAGTTAATGCAGGTTACGTAAAGCTTATTGAAAAAGGACATAAAGAGGAAGAAAGTTAAATTGTAATAGCCTTCACTAATTAAAAGCCCTAAGAGGTATTTGCCATGAGCGAAGACAAAATAGTTGTAGAAACAATGGTAGTTGGTGGGAAAGCAACAGCAGGTCCTCCATTAGGGCCTACTCTTGGTCCTACTGGTGTCAATTTAGCTCAAGTTGTTAATAAAATAAATGAGTTAACCAAGCAATTTGAAGGGTTAAAGGTTCCAGTGAAAATTACTGTAAACAAAAAAACTAAAGAATTTGAAATAGAAGTAGGTGTTCCACCAACATCTGCCTTATTCCTAGTAGAACTTAAAAAAGAGAAAGGAAGTTCTAGAGCACATGAGGAATTTATTGGTTCTTTAAGTATGGAGCAAGTAATAAAAATTGCGAAAATGAAATTACCTAAAATGAATACAACATCTCTTAAGTCTGCAGTTCTTTCAGTGCTTGGGACGGCTGTTTCTATGGGTATAAAGGTTGAAGGTAAAAGGGCCAAGGAGATACAGAAAGAAGTAAAAGAAGGGAAATGGGACGATCTTATTTCTAAATATGAAGAAACATAGCCGATCTAAAAATAAATTTTTAAGTGATTATTGTATTTTCAAAACAAACTAAAGTATTTGTGAGGGATTAATTTGCCAATAAATTATGAAAATGTCTTAAAAGCCGTTAAAGAGGCTCGAGAGAGAGCAAAAAAACGTAATTTCATTCAAAGCTTCGAGTTATCTGTAAATCTAAAAGATGTAGATATAAAAAAAGCAAGAAACAAACTACAAGGAGAAATTACATTTCCACATAAATTTAGCAAACCCGTAAAACTTCTAATGATAGCTGATGGAGAGTTGGCAGTGAAAGCAAAGAATGCAGGAATTGATGTCATAGATAAATCAGAAATAGAGGTTATTGGATCTGATAAAAGAAAAATAAGAAAATTAGCTAAATTATATGATTACTTCTTAGCAAAAGTAGATCTAATGCCCCTAATAGCTAAATTCTTTGGTCAAGTTCTAGGCCCTCGTGGTAAAATGCCTACACCAGTACCACCCATGGCAAATATCGAATCCTATGTAGATAAGTACTCACGAACTGTAAAGTATCGTGTCCGTGATACACCAACAATAAACATCAAAGTCGGTGATGAAAAAATGACCGATGAGCAAGTTGCTGAGAACATTATTGCTGCAATAAATACAATAGTGAGCAAATTAGATAGAGGGTTTGGTAATGTTAAGTCAATGTATGTAAAACTTAGTATGGGCCCGGCTGTTAAAATAGAAACATAGGTGTTTATGATGAGAAGACAAAGAGTTGTAGCACAATGGAAAATAAAAGAAGTTGAATATCTAGCGAATTTATTAAAGAACTATAAAACAATAGCAATTACAAAAATGTCTAATATCCCATCTAAGCAAATTCAAGAAATACGAAAAAAATTACGAGATATTGCTCTAATTAAAATGTCTAGGAGCAACTTGATGAAAATAGCATTGGATAAAGTTAAGGATGTTCATCCGGGGGTCGAAAAGCTAAAAGATTTTATAAATGGTCCTGTAGCTTTTGTCCTATCAAATGAAAATCCGATTTCTCTTAGCTTTATTCTTCAAAAAAATAGAATTCCTGCGCCAGCAAAAGCAGGCCAAATCGCACCTAAAGATATAATAATTCCACCAAGGGATACTGGTGTAGCTCCAGGGCCTTTCATAGGCGAATTGCATGAACTTGGCATAGAAACGAAAATTGAAGGTGGTACTATTCATATAGCAAAAGAAGCATTGGTTGCTAAGAAGGGAGATGTGATATCTGAAACTTTAGCGATTGTGCTGAAAAGATTAGGTATAGAACCCATGGAAATAGGACTGGATCTTCTTGGCGCGTATGTAGATGGAATAATAATCCCTCAAGAGATATTAAGTAAACCCTTAGAAGAGTATGAGAGCGAAATAAAAAATGCTGGATTAGAAGCATTAAATTTATCGTTAAATATCGGCTTATTTACAACTGAAACTGCTCCATTCCTGATACCAAAAGCTCATATAGAAGCCATATCCTTTGCCATAAATGCTGGTATATTAACGAAGGATACATCTCAATATATACTCCCTACTGCCTATATGAAAGCTTTAGCTTTGGCGCAGAAACTTGCAGAGAAGAATTCATCATTGGCTCCAAAGGAGTTACAAGAAGTCCAAGTATCTGCACCTCAAACATCAGTACAAGAGGAAAAGAAGGAGGAAAAAGAGGAAGAAAAGCGTGAAGAAGAAGAGATAGGTGGGTTAGCAGATCTATTTGGATAAACTTTTATCATATATTACTCATCCTTTTATCACCGAAATTTTTTAAAGGCAGATCTATATTTTATTCATTAGTTAATGGGCCGGTAGCTCAGTTGGTAGAGCGCCGCCTTGGCATGGCGGAGGCCCCGGGTTCAAATCCCGGCCGGTCCATATTTATATTTCTTTGTCAAAAGCATTTTTTATGTCATCATAAACTGTTTTTATTCCAGATATTATGAGCGTAACTCTCAGTTTATTTTGTAAAGCGGGGTCTATTATCGCACCCCAAATAACTTCAGATCCAGATTGCATATTGCTTGAAATGGTATCTACAATGTACTCCACTTCCTCCAGTTTTAGAGTTTTACTTCCTGTAACATTTATCAAAGCCCCTTTTGCTGTTTTTATGTCTCCATCAAGTAATGGGTTATTTAAAGCATTCATTAGTGCTAATTCTGCTCTTCTCTCTCCATATGCTTGCCCCATCCCTATAAGAGCATATCCCTTTCTCTCCAGAACTGTTCTCACATCAGCAAAATCTAAGTTAACAAGACCCGGCTTTAATATAAGTTCTGTAATGCTTTTTACACCTTTTATTAAAATTTCATCAGCCATTTCAAAAGCATCAACTATTGAAAGATTAGGCGCTATTTCAAGAAGTTTATCATTAGGAATAGGAATAATAGTATCTGAGTTATCGTAAATTTTCTTTAATCCATCTAGCGCATTTTTTATTCTTTTCTCTCCTTCGGCTTTGAAAGGTAATGAGCATATTGAAACTGTTAGAATTCCACTCTTTTTAGCAATTTCAGCAATAACTGGGGCGGCTCCTGTGCCCGTACCCCCACCAAGACCACATGTTATGAAGATCATATCCGCTTGAGATAAAATTTTCATTATCTCATCTTCACTCTCCCAAGCAGCAGCCTCTCCAAGTTCTGGATCATTTCCTGCTCCTAGACCACCCGTAATTTTCTTTCCAATAAGTAATTTTATGTGAGCATCGCAATAATAGAGATCTTGAGCATCCGTGTTAATAGCAACTGTCGTTACACCTTTAATTCCTTTTCTCATTAATCTGGTTACCGTATTATTTCCTGCACCACCCACCCCAATGACAAGCACTTTATTCGGAATTTCCTTTAAAATATCATCCGATATGAGAGTGGGTTGTCTATCGCTCATATCATCAATTCTCCAGAGAATTAAGTCGGTCTCGTTTACAAAATACGGACTATTGGTAATATTAAAAATTTCTGACGAAAAAATATTTTAGAGCAATATAGTTAAATATTTTCATGTTTCTTAGTATTTTTACGAGGGATATCTATGAGTAAAAAGGTGACCCATCTTACAGTAGGATTAAACACATTATTTATGCTTTGGATCCTCCTCATAAGACACTATCTAATAAGTGCTGTTGATGGTTATACTAAAGGTTGGCCTTGGTATGAAGCGCTACCTAAGATATACTCCAACATAGATTTCATAGTATTATTAGCAGCTATAGCGCTACTTGTAAATACCGTTATAATAACTGCATATGTTAACAAACATCCATGAGTGACTTTAATTTCGTAAAGTTTTTAAAATTGAAAATAAACTATTTCTGTGAATGAGATGCGGGGGTAGCCAAGCCTGGTCAAACTTAGATATATCGCTTGCTTTCACTTGGGCCAGAGGCGCAGGAATGAGGATCCTGTCCCGTAGGGGTTCCCGGGTTCAAATCCCGGCCCCCGCATCATTTTACTTCTTTTGAAAATAAATTTATTAGATTGAATTTCTTAAGTTAAAGTATTCAAGAAAGAGGGAATCTTAATGTATTCAAAACCAAAAAAATACAAGGGGTATGTGATTCTTAATCATCAAGTGTATCCTGCAGAGGAAGTGATAGAGGCTATTCAACAACAAGGGGTTGCAAGTTTTTCTTTTGAAGGTCCAATTTTAGTCATAGGTAATAAAAGAATACATCCATTGCGTTTCAATCATATTGAGGAGATAATGAAATTAACATGTTATGGTAGCTTGGCATATTGTTGTAGTCCTGATTTTGAATGTGCTATTCGTGATGAAGTTCTTAGATTATTAGGTTTAACAAAAGAAGAATATGCTAAACTTAAAGCTAAACATCATGTAGAATTTATAGAATTTTCTAAAAATAAAGCAAATTACTTATTTGATCAAAAAACATCATCATCTCCTATAGGGCTTACAAATCAAGAAAAACAAACATCAATGCCTGTAAGTCAGTTTGAGAGAAGCGTGAATAATGTTCATTCGGTATCTGACCTATTTGATTCATTCTCAATTACGGAAAAACATAGAAGTAACATTTCAGGAATTACAAAGGTTCATACTAGACCCGCCCCTACTGGTTTTATTTATTGTCCAAATTGTAATGCGCTCATTCCAGATGGCGCAATTACTTGTCCCACTTGTGGATATAAATTAAAAAGAAGACGAATTTAAAGAACTTAACTACTTTTCTATCGAAAAATAAAATATAATCATATTTGCATGATGTCTTATTACTTGCAAAAAGTAAGATAATATAATTAAATCATTCTTAAGTGATATTCTCTCCATTTAGCATGTATGTCCGAATACATAGGATAGATGAATATTTTATCTATTCCATTGGCATTTGCAAATGCATTTAATGCTTCTAAATCATAATCTGATGCAGAGCCCCAATAGTATAATCCAGTTAGATATCCCTTACTCTTTAATTCTTTAATGAATTCTGAATTCTCTAATATCTTTTGGAATTCGGCAGAGTCTATATCAGGCATCAGAGGAGTCCATGGATTTAGATGTAACATCATTGTTCCTGTTACACTTGAAAGCTCTATGGGATCCTGCCCAAATTCAACTCTGGTGTTAGCAATACCTCCTACTTCACTATCAAGATACACAGTTGGATATATAAATACCTCTTTTCTTTTTTCCCACACGGCCTCACTAATTTTTCTTACGGTGTCGGTGATCTGTTTGACACGCCAGTCAACCCATCTACTCCAAAAACTTGAGTTTGGATCAATTATTTCAACTGGAACATCCAAACTTGTCCATTCTCTGAATTTATTACGGCATCTTTCGCACATGCAAAAGTTGCTATTAACAAACGTTAATCCCGTTAATATTATTCCCTTAACTTTCATTTCTGCGACTTCTTTTGCGATTTCTGCAATATATTCCCAAAATGATGTTTCGCTTGGACAGACATATCCTGGAACAAAGTTTTTTTGCCTATCAAGGGTCTTAAATTTAGGGTCGACTCCAAACAACTCATCACTAAATACATTAATTACTGCGTATATGTCAACACCTATATCGACTCCTATTTGGGTGAATGATGAAAAGAAATCAGGGAAATTCTTGTCAACCCATGCCACTTTGCTATTATAATATACGTATCCACTAGGAGCTTTCGCTATAACCGCTAACTGTCTAATTGCACTTCCATATGTTGCATAGAAATCCTCTGCAGATCCTTTTACTATTTCAGGGTCTATTATAAGAACATAGCGATAATTAGTAATAAACTTATGAAGATCCATCTCTAACACCATTTTGTTTTTACTCTGTAATTTAGTCTACATGGAATATAAATAATTTATCGAAGTGAAAATTAGCAACTTTAGAATACTATTTATCTTCTTTCATAAACATACATAAAAGAAATATAATGTGAATGCGGGCGCCGGGATTTGAACCCGGGTCGTCGGCGTGGCAGGCCGATGTCCTAGTCCAGACTAGACGACGCCCGCAGTAACAGTCTACATTTTAATTACCACATAGGATATTTAAAACTTACTGTACTGCACTTAATTGGCATATACAATAAAGTTCTTTTATAAAACGGATTAGAGATTTTATAGTAAGTATTAAAGA
>JAGGXT010000266.1 GCA_021162905.1 Candidatus Odinarchaeota archaeon
ATAATACAATATCATATTCTAGTAGCTATGGGATATTGCTGAAAGGCAAAGTCAGAAATGTAAATATAGACATGAATAATATTTCTGGGAGTTATAGAGGAATATACATGGAGCGTATAAACGGTAGTGTTGTAGTAAGAAATGTTCTTCATAATAACGTTTATGGAATTGTTGTCAACGAATCCTATGACAATCTTATTTACGAAAACTGTTTTCTTAACAATAGTATTCAAGCATATAATATAGGCAACAATTTTTGGGATAATGGGTCTTATGGTAACTTCTGGGACGATTACACAGGATACGACGAAAATAATGATGGAATAGGAGACGTGCAATACTCGATACCCGAGAATGGAACAGACAATTTTCCGTTAATTTATTGCTTCATTCTGAATGATAAAAGCCCACCAATGATATTCCTAACAGCAAGTATAATGAACAATTCAATTGTATCGGAAGATGTTATTATAATAACATGGAATATTGTTGACGAATACTTCAAAAAAGTAGATATTTACCTTAATAATTCCCTCATGTTTGCATCTGAAAACCCAAACGAGAACTTGTTGTTGCCATTATCCTCAGAAGGCCAATGGACTATCAAAGTTGTCGCAACCGATATAAGCAATAATACAAGCTGCAAGATATGGGTCATTTATTGTGATTTTACAGATCCAATAATTAACATAATAACATCAATCAAAAATAATACACCCACAAATGAAAGGAACGTAACTTTGAAGTGGAACGTACAAGATAGATATTTTGATGGCCTCGATGTTTTCATGAATGACACCCTAATTTTTTCTTCGGATAATATAACTGGAAGCCATAATCTAATTCTCAGTGATGGCACTTGGAATGTGACAATATATGTAAAAGATAAAGCTCGAAACTCAAAGACGACTACCTTTATTTTCGTTATTGATACAAAGCCGCCTACAATTTGTATATCATCAACAATTAAAAACATGAGTCTGTTGAAAGAAAACAACTTCTTAATAAACTGGTATGTTACTGATCTTTATCCTGTCAATGTTTCATTCTTTTTAAATGATACAAAGATATTCTCAACTTCCGCTCTAAGTGGGTCTTACTTTTTCAATCAAACACTTGCTGAGGGTAAATATGCTATATGGGTTTTCGCTAGGGACCTTGCAGGCAATCTAAACCAGTGTGTTTTGCTATTTGAGGTAGATACCACACCCCCCGATCTGTATATAACTTCTACACCAAAAAATCAGACTATTATGAGTAATCCTCAAGTTGAAATTAATTGGACTGTTTATGATAAACATAGATGGAATATTACTATATTTCTAAATGATACTGTTTTGGGAGTATGGAGCACTAATGGGAGCATCACGATTAATTTGACTTATGGAGAAGGTATGTATTTTATGAAACTTGTTGCACTCGATGAGGCGAATAACTCACGAGCCTCATTCCTTATATATGAGCTTGATAGAACCGCTCCAATGCTTAATATCACGTCGTTTCCAAACAATAATTCATTCACCAGCATCCAAGAACTACAAATTTTCTGGCTGACCGAGGATGAACATTTTTCCTCATTATCCATTTATAAAAATTCTACGTTAGAGTACGTAAGCACTCAGTTATGTGGAAATTATACTTTAAAGCTGGATGTTGGATATTGGATAGTTCTCATAAAAGCTGAAGATGCTGCTCACAATATATGCATTATAAAATTGATATTACATGTTATACATACTGAGTCCCGCATATTAATCGCATCCTCTATTAAAAACGGAAGTGTGACTAACCTTCCAGCAATCACGTTATCATGGTTTATTAACGATACCATCTTTAAAAATCTATCAATTTTCATGAACGGGAACTTAATTTTGCAATCACAAAATCGTACTGGATGTTTGACTATAGATTTAACCAGCGAGGGGAGAATCATAATTGAGCTGGTAGCTGTAAACTTACTAGATAATGTAAGTAAGAGCATTATAACTTTCGATAGAGATATAACTCCTCCGATGCTTAATGTTACAACAACATTCCTTAATTCATCTATCGTTAATGATACAAGCATAGGTATATTGTGGAACTGCTCCGATAAGGACAAATGGTATCTCTCTATCTATGTTAATAATACATTAGTTAATACATGGAACTCCAATGAGAGCACTATTTTAAGCTTATTAAACGGCGATGGTATCTATATAATTAAAATCTCTGCATATGATGATGCTGGGAATACAAGAAAGTATATTTACCTTATCACAGTCGATACTAAACCACCTACAATGTACATCGAAACATCCTTAGGTAATAACACTTACATCAATACACCCATAGTTAACATTAGCTGGAATGCCTACGACGAACATTTCAGTTACATTATAATCCTTCTAAATGATAGTATGATCATTTCAGTTAATAACATGACAGGAAGCCATTTGGTTAAAATACCAAACAATGGCACTTGGATTGTAAACATAATAGGTTATGACCTAGCGGGAAATGCAATTGAAAAAAGAATAGTACTATTTATAGATACTGTCTCACCTTCTATCAAGATTTTGGCACCAGAAAATCTGTATCTTAACTATACAACAGTTTCCATATCTTGGATTTCTTCTGATGATTGGAGTGGAATAGATCACTATGAAATAAGAGTAGGCTATAATAACTGGTCGTACATAGGCCTTGAAAGTAGCTATGTGTTTTACAATTTATCAGAAGGAGAATACACAATTTTCGTTAGGTGTTTTGATAAAGCGGGCAATACGAATATGACGAATGTTACCATTGTGATAGATCTCACACCACCTTCAATAGAGATGTTATCACCTGCAAATAACACTATAATTAATTCGGGAGACAATATCAACATCTTATGGAAGGTGATTGATAATTTCGAAATTGACAAAATTACAATTACGGTTAATAACTCTAAACTCGATGACTTTTTCGCTAAAAGTGGCTCCTATAATCTTACACTCACAAAGTCAGGGATATACATTATCAAAATTGTTGCAGTGGATAAAGCTGGAAATTCTGCTGAGGCATGCTCAATAGTACACGTAATCGATATTAATATTACTCAAGAATCAATGGAACTTTATAGGTCCCATATGGTCATTATAGCTTCTCTCACCAGCATAATACCGATAACCATTATAACTATGATATACATTAAAAAGCGAAAAAGAAATCTAGGCAAATCAGTCTTATTTCAGTGATTATTGTGCCTGGAATAGTAATACTGAGTTGTAAACAGA
>JAGGXT010000040.1 GCA_021162905.1 Candidatus Odinarchaeota archaeon
GAATTATATAATATAAGAAAAGTCGTGTTTGCTGGTGGTGTTGCTGGTAATGTTCAATTAAATATGTATCTAAAAGAACTAGAACTTATTGAAGACCTTTGGGTTTTTCCTCATATGGGTGATGGTGGGCTCCCAGTTGGAGCAGCACTTGAAGTACTATCAAGAATAAAACAGGTCGAAGGGAAACACCTATATCCTAAAAAACTTTCTCATGTATATTTAGGTCCTCAGTTTAGTGAGAATGCTATTAAAGAAACAATTAATAAATTTAAAAACTCCTTGAATATACTTGAAGTCTCAAGAGAGGATGAAATACCAAAACTTATTGAAGAAAATAAAATTGTTGGTTTATTTCAAGGTAGAATGGAATTTGGACCAAGAGCCCTTGGAAATAGGTCGGTTCTTGCAAATCCCATATATGAAGAAAATAAAAAGTGGATTAATATGAGAAAAAGACGAGAATGGTTTCAACCCCTAGCTCCAACAATATTAAATGAAAACGCGCATGAATATTTATTAAATTCATTTGAGTCCAGATTTATGACATTTGCATTTACGGTTACAGAAAAGGCATTAACTGAAACCCCTGCTATCGTACATAAAGATAATACTACACGACCACAAACTCTATGTGATGAAAATCCTAAATATCGGGAAATAATAACACAAGTATCTAATTACATTGGAGTGCCGATTGTGATAAATACAAGCCTTAATATGCATGGTGAACCCATTGTTTGTTCACCAGAGGATGCTATTATGACGCTAAAAAAAGGATTAGTTGATGTGTTATTTATAGAAGATTTTATGTTGTTAAAAAAATAAAAGTGATTTAGAAATGTCATTATATAATAATAAAATGCCAAAACTTCTAGTTTATCATAAACATCAGGATGATCCAAAGAAGTGTACAGCTGAAAAACTTTATAGACAAGGTTTTGTGAAATTTGTTCATAGACTTCCCAAAAGAGCTATTTTTCTAAATCCTTATGCTTTTGTTTATCTTATACCATCCGATAAACAAATTGCACTAAGGCATGGAATCTTAGTATTTGATGTTTCATGGAAAGATGCATGCAATTTCTTTAAAAAACCAACCAAATATGATCGAAAATTACCGTATCTAGTAGCAGCAAACCCCATTAATTTTGGAAGACCATACATCTTAAGCTCTGTAGAAGCATTAGCAGCAACATTATATATTTTAGGATATAAGAGTCATTCACTAAAGTTACTATCTCTTTTCAAGTGGGGTAATGCTTTTCTTAGTATTAATAAAGAATATCTAGAAAAATATTCACGTGCTAAGTCTCAAGAGGAAATAAAGCTAATTGAACAAGAAATAATTAAAAGTATGAAAAGGAACGGTGAGTGCGGAGAGTAAGCCCCCTTCTGTTACGGGGAGTAAATTGCTTTACTCCCCCTGGCGGCATTAGACTATGCGTCTCCCTTTGGTCATCGACTTGCTCCCGCGGTGACGGGCATGTTTCAACGGGACCTTACATCTCATCAACAACTTGTATTGTTGCATCATCTTCATCGATGTAAGGGCGTCTCATTTCTGTGCCCGGAGCCACGGTCTCCCGTGGTGGCTTTCGCCACACCGCTACGGGAGGGGGGACTTTCCTCAGGAGTTCCCCGTGAGCCGCCCTTCCGCTCTCACCGTTCCATATGAAAGTTATTCTCAACGCAATATAAACTTTTCTGCCCTCCGTATTTACTTTATGAATAGTTACCATCTAAGAAATGCTACTATTCCTCCAAATGCCAACAACTCTTGCCCTGATTCAGTTTGTGAACTGAAAATTTCTACTTTTGTTCCAAATTGTTCAGCTAATTCAATTATTTCATCTACTAAATCACCCATATTCTCAGATATTAAAACAGTATCAACTCTTCCTTGTTTTAATAAATCTAATACTTCATCTTTACCATAGGTTATTAGCTTATCATTTCTTGCAAGTTTTTCCTTAAAGTCTTCCCATAATTTTCTCTCTCTGGCTATTTCTGAGCTCTTTATTATCTCGGCTATTTCTTTCGTCATTTGGAAAACTCCTTGCGGATTAATTAATGATGTCGGAATAACTTTACTTATAATTTTATTCTTTATTCTATAGTCCAGTAAATCTTTTTCAAGAAATTCCATAGCTCTCAGTGTATTTCCACCAAAAACAACGGCTTCTATATCATTAATCATTGGCAAAAATAACTCATTAACTTCTTTTGCAAGATGTTTATAAAAGTTATTTACTTGTTCTTCTCTTAATCTTTCAAATCTTCGAGCACTCTGACCGCCGCGTCTTGTCTTCCCTATAATGTAATAATCATCATCCTTAAGTATTTCTATATGCTTCCCCTTAATAAGAGCTATTGTGTAGTGTCCTGCCTCTAAGATAACAACTCCTATTATATTTCTAGGTGCTGCCATCTCTTTAAGAGGTTCAACATAGAACTCTTTTCCACATATGTATATAAATTGTTTAATTGGAAGAGGAGGAACTATAATTTCCTTTATTTCCTCAAAACTCCCCTCACCAATTTCATGATATCCAAAAAATAAAGCAACACCATTTTCTGGTAATTTTTTATATTTCTGTAGTTCATTAATCATTTTTTGCAAATTGTCTTGAACCATTTTTCTATTTGTTTTGTCCTTTATGTTGCCTGCGGTTTCGTATTCTTGTTTAAGAAAATTAATAACGTCTACCAAATTTTTGCTGGATGGAATATATAATGTAGTTAAAGATGAATGCCTGCCCTTATACTTAGAAAGTCTTTCTATTATTCTTGTTAGTTTTCGTCTTTCCAAGTAGTCAAGCTTTTTTGTGATAGTTTTCGACATCTTTAAAAACCTCCTACAAATATATTTATGACGTATTATCAAATTTAAGCGCAGGATGTATTTGGGGTCATATTATGAAAATAGTACTTAAAATTGGTGGATCAATAATACTTGATAATGTCCTCAACATAAATGTTCCGCTTATTCGGAATTATGTTGATATACTAAAAAATTTTACTCGGAAAGGATATGAATTCTTTGTAGTTACTGGTGGCGGCGCAATAGCTAAGAAATATATTCGTACCTTAAGAGATTTGGGGTTAAGCGAATTTCACAATGATATTATTGGTATCAGCTTTTCTAGAATACACGCCTTTATTTTTTCTTCGTTGTTAGAAGAATACGCCTATCCTCTAATTCCTAGAAGCTGGGAAGAGGTGCTGCAAATAATTCCTGCCCTTAATAGAAGAATTCTTATTTTAGGGGGGATGCAACCAGGTCAGTCCACAAATGCCGTTGCTGCACTCCTAGCGGAACTTATTAAAGCTGATTTACTTATTAATCTAACTAATGTAGATGGGGTATATGATAAAAATCCTAAGGAAAAAGACGCTAAATTACTAAAAGTAATAACTATAGATAAATTATTAACCTTGATAGAAAAATTATCACAAACAGCTGGTGGTTATGAACTCTTTGATATGGTTGCTGCAAAGGTGATTGCTAGGTCTAAAATACCATTAGTATTCATAAATGGTAACAATCCCGAGAATTTAATAAAAATTCTCAGTGGTGTTGATGTAGGAAC
>JAGGXT010000291.1 GCA_021162905.1 Candidatus Odinarchaeota archaeon
AAATGATTACGATTACCTAAATAATTTAGATTAGTTCGAGAAAATTTAGAAACTTAGTAAATAGCAAGCATAAAATAATTAAAATTAACGTGACGCTCTAGCCAAACGCTCCTTTTCTTCTTTTTTCTTAATAGCAAAACTATCTGGAGAGTACGCTGCGGCGGCAATTATTTCATCAGCTAAAGCTTCTTCAAAACTTTTTAAACTAGAAAAAGTATTTCTCCATGCAGCCTCAACAATAAACCTTATAGCTAAATCAATTCTACGTTGAGGCGAGGTATCAGCGGGTTGTCTATAAGTTATACCACCATATACAACGCGTGTATCTTCCTCTCTAGGTCCCGCATTAATTATAGCATCCACAAGCACTTGTATAGGATTTTTTCCAGTTCGTAAATATATTATATCAAAAGCTCGTTTAACAATATTTGTTGCTCGTATTTTTTTACCAGAAGCTCTACCGCTTCTTCTTAATCCTTTACCACGCACTACAATTCCTGGACTCATTAACTTATTAATAAGACGTTCAACAATCGGAACTTTAGATTTTCCAAATCTTTGGTGCTCATGACGCCCTCCAGTATGTGGAAGATACACCGGCTTTAATGATATATATCTTCTAAGACTTATATCACGTACCTCTACATCAGAGAAGCTCCATTTACCAAACAATTTAATTTCTTCTTGTTGACTCAACGCAATTACCTCCTAGGTTTTTCTTTTTTTCCTTTCCAAATAGCCTCTAAAGATACACCATTTACCTTCACTACTTTCCAACGAACACCAGGTATATCACCCATAGAGCGCCCCTTAGCACCACCTATTCCTTCTACTATTACTTCATCATGTTCATCTATATAGTTTAGCGTACCATCTAATGGTACAAAGGCCGTTATTGTTTTTCCATTTTTAACTAGCTGAACACGTACGCACTTCCTAATAGCAGAATTTGGCTGCTTTGCTTCTACACCAACCTTTTTTATAACAATACCTCTCGCTTGGGGCGCACCTTCTAATGGATCTGCTTTCACATCTAGTCGTAGCATTCTACGTTTATAATCTGGTTTACTCCATCTGAACTTTTTTCTTTTTAACTTTAACTTCCTTGCAGCGAATAAGCCCATAGGCGCTTTTGATCCAGGCATTATTAAACCTCCATTCTATAATTCTGATTAAACATATATGTTTAATTTTGTTTACTTTGTGGGGTAATTATATTTCAATATATAAGTCTTACTTTCAATTCGATGCCCATCATGAAGTAATAATAACATCATCTATTTTGAAATGTCTTTTCAGCAAAATCTTAGCTCTTGTAAGATTTCTTTTATTTTTTCCAATAGCTAATCCCTTATCCTCAGGTCTTACGATTACTTTTAGAAGCTTCTTTGTTCCACTATTATCAGTCTCAATATTAATATCAAGTATTTTAACGGTTCTGAAGCAATTCTGTACAAAACGTCTAAGATTCTGCGAAAATTCAACAATTTCAATATTTTTCTTTAAAAGACTTTTTAGTTGCCGGATGTTTTTACCTTCTCTACCAATTGCTACACCAATCTGCCCAGGATAAACTAGAAAAATTATTCTGTCCTCCTCTGGAATGATGATACAATCTTTCGCAGCAGCACCAGTAATACTTTCAAACAAGTGAATATATTGTATTTCTTCTGATGATAGACGAATACTCATTATTCAGCCTCCACCAACTCTAATATATTAGAGTCTCCAGGCTCCTCAACACTCATTGCAGATACCATAAATGGTTTACCACATAAAGCACCTAAATCTTTTGATGATCCTTCAAAGATATATATTGGTACATTAGCGAGTTTTGCATAGTATTTGAGCTCCTCCATTCGATCTTTAGGCGCATTTGATGCTATTATTACTAGTTTTGCATTACCTCTTATAATAGATTTTTTAGTTCTCTCAAAACCAAGAATAATTCTACCAGTACGTAAAGCTATTTTTAATGCATTTGAAAAATCTATCATTTCTTAATCCTCCTCTTTGGTCTTGTCATTAATAATTCTACAGATCCTGTGCCTATCGGAACCATTTGACCAATTATAACATTTTCAACTACACCCTTTAGTTCGTCTTCAACACCCTGCATGCTAGCTTCAAGAAGATGTTTCACTGTAACTTCAAAAGCAGCCCTCGCAAGAACACTCATTTTAGATCCACTGATTCCATGACGACCAATTTGGCTAACTTCGCCATTCATCGTCATTAAATCAGCTACCAGCATTATATGGCGTATATCTACATCCAAACCTTGTTCGTCAAGAACATGTTTTGCTTCTTTTATAATGGCATTTCTAGCGGCTTCTATGCCTAAAACCTCAGCGATTTCTAGGATGTTATTTGTTTCTATTCTTGTAGCATCTATCTCAGGTATTTTTAGCATAGCTGGTAAATTACTACCTTCTGTCAGAATAACATATTCCCCATCAGGTTTTTTCTGTATGATTGCCCTTTTTATACCCCTAACACCTGCTATTGGCGTTTTACTAACTTTTTCCCTAAGCTTTTGCAATTTGTTCAGATCGGTGATCTCAGTAGTTATGATTATTCTGTTTTCTTCAACATTTATTGTATATTTATCTCTAAATCTACGTGCTAATCTTTTAGCTACAGCTTCAACAGTAAAATTCCTTGATTTGAGTATATTTTCATTTAAGTTAATTATAATAGAGTTATCAATCATACTTAAGGAGATATCATCAGCTACTGATTCTATAGTCGTATACATAATCTTATTAGCAATTTTTCTAGCAATCTTTTCATCATATTTTAAATCTTCCCTAAGATAAAGAGTCATTGTTGGCGTACTTGGTTCTCTGCGAGCATCAACAATTTCTATTAATCTTGGAAGACCTAAAGTAACATTAACTTCAGCTACACCAGCATAGTGAAACGTTCTCAATGTCATTTGTGTACCTGGCTCACCAATTGATTGTGCTGCAACAATCCCCACTGCTTCTCCAGGTTCAACTAAAGAACGTTTGTAAGCAGCTATAACTTCATCAACGATTTTCTTTTTTGTTTCAAGATCTACATCTAACTTTAGCACTTTCTCCTTAAGCTCTTGAGATAGTTTAAAAGGTATTTCACCCGCACTGCATTTTTCTTCTATGTATTTTATAATTATTGTATTATCATCCTCCATTTTAAGCACCATCACAATCTGTTGAAAATAAAATATAGAATTATATTATTTTCCCTCTCTTTGTGCTAAAACTTTTTCAATTATAACATCTATATTAACTGCTTTACCATGATCGGATCGCGCAGGGTCTACACTATCTTCACCATATTTAAACTGAATTATTCTGCTTGCGGCATCACGTACTGTTCCGTCGTATTCTACTTTTAAGTCTTGTAAAGCATTAATAAGTCTTCTTTGCATATAACCACTATTTGATGTTCTTACAGCAGTATCTACTAATCCCTCTCGCCCACCCATAGCATGGAAGAAGAATTCTGTTGGAGAAAGACCTGCTCTGAAACTAGATCTAACAAATCCTCTTGCCTCAGGCGAAAGATCACCAGGTTTAAAGTGTGGTAACGGACGGCCACGATATCCTCTAGAGGGTCGCTTACCACGAATAGCTTGCTGCCCTACGCATGCAGCCATCTGAGCTAAGTTAAGCATTTTTCCTCTAGCTCCAGTTTTGGCCATTATTACCGTGTAATTATCAAGACCTAAGTGTTCCTCAGCTATTTTTCCAGCGGCATCTCTAGCCTCACTGAGTTTTTGCATTATTCTGATTTCAAGAGTTTCCTCTAGAGTTCTTCCAGGCATTCTTTCAAGTTTTCCATTTAAATATTCTTGTATCAATGCTTCGACTTCTTTCTCTTTTTCCTTTATCACCCTATCAATTCTTTCTAGTACGTCTTCTGGTAATTCTACGTCATCGACACCCATGGTAAATCCTTTCATCGATATAAATTCCAATAACAGCTTTGTTATTGCATCTAGAAACTCTCTTGCTTTATCTGGGCCATAGTCCTTCACAATCCTGTGAAACATACTTTCAGGATGTTGGGCACCAATAGCATTCTCGTCTATAACACCTTTTATGAGTTGTCCGTTTCTAATTACAACCTCTGTGCCAATTTTAGACTTAAATGTCATATTTAGTGTCTTTGGCAAAAATAGGCTAAATATAGTTTTTCCAGACCATCTATCAGGCTTTCTTTTATCAGGTTTTGGAATTGGACCATCATATCCAGCAGCCATTAATAATCTTGCTACTTCCTCTTTAGTTAAGTAAGTATCGTCCCTAGTAAGTAAATAAGCAGCAGAAAGATGGTCTTGAAGAGCCCCAATAATTGGACCTCCGTATCTTGGAGATAAAATATGTTTCTGTACCAGCATTAATATCTTTGCCTCAGCTCTAGCTTCCTCACTTTGAGGAACATGAAGGTTCATTTCATCCCCATCGAAATCAGCGTTGTAAGGAGGACAGACACTTAAGTTCAACCTAAATGTTCTATAAGGTAAAACTTTTACTATATGAGCCATTATTGAGATTCTATGTAGCGATGGTTGCCTATTAAATAATACAATATCTCCATCCATTAGATGCCTTTCAACAATAAAACCAGGTTCCAGAGACTCAGCGATTTTCTCACGGTTTCTAACGAATCGTAAATCTATACGTCGGCCATCAGGTCGAATTATGTAATTAGCACCAGGGTGTTTCTCAGGACCATTTAATATAAGTTCTTTCATTTCTTCTATATTCCAAGTAGTTACACGTTCAGGGACTGTAAGTATTCTCGCAACCTCCTCTGGAACACCAACTTCATTAATACTAAGCCTTGGATCAGGAGATATAACAGTTCTAGCGGAAAAATCAACACGTTTTCCAGAAAGATTTGCTCTAAATCGCCCTTCCTTACCTTTTAAACGCTGAGCTAATGTCCTTAATGCACGACCAGATCTATGTCTTGCGGGAGGTATTCCAGCTACTTCATTATCAAAGTATGTAGTAACGTGATACTGTAATAGCTCCCAAAGATCTTCAATAATTAATTGTGGTGCGCCTGCGTCTATATTTTCACGTAATCTTTGATTTATTCTAATTATATCAACTAGTTTATGAGTTAGATCATCTTCGGATCTTAATCCAGTTTCAAGAGTTATTGATGGTCTCACGCTTATTGGGGGGACCGGCAAAACCGTCAGAACCATCCATTCGGGTCTAGCAGATTCTGGGTCAATTCCTAAAACATAACAATCATCATCTGTAACTTTCTCTAATCTAGAACGGACTTCAATTGGTGTTAATCTGATGATTTCCTCCTCACTTCTTTCTTCTGAATAAGATGTTGGTTTTTCAAACCTAATTTTATATTGTGGTACCCCACAATGTGGACATGTTTTTGCTTTAGATGCTTCAGAAATAACTTCTAATATCAGATCATCGCTAAAGTATCCCCAAATATTTTTATGTTTTATTTGTTTTTCTTTATATTCCATAATTTTTTCTTCTGGAAGCTTTACACGACCGCAATTATGGCACGTTGCTCTGAGAATATCATATATTTTTTTAGCAAAATTAACATGAATGACCGGACGTGCAAGCTCTATATGACCAAAATGACCAGGACACTCTGCTGCAGTATTTCCACAAGTTTTACATTTTTTACCAGGCTCAATAACGCCAAGCCTTGGATCCATTAAGCCAGAACTTATAGGAGACCCATCTTCATCATAAGTGTCAGGAGTTATTATCTGAGCCACGGACATTTTCCTAATGGCATCTGGCGATAAGACTCCAAATTTGATAGACTTTATCTTTTTAATAGGTATAAAACTCATGATCATCACCACATCAAGCAATATCGCCTAGCTTAAGCTTAGGCGCAATTATCATAGACATTAATTCCTGAAGTAATAACTTAAATGCATAGGACATATTAACTTTTGAAATTTCTGTTTTTTCGCCACATATTGGACAGTAATATTTGTCTCTTTTACGATCATAGACCGCAATAAAGCCACATCTCTCACACACATAAACTGTTGTTTTGTCCGATTTCTCTAATAACCTTTCCTTTAGTAAAATAGATGCTCCATGACCTATGAGGCAGTCTCTTTCCATCTCACCAAATCTAAGTCCACCTTCTCTAGCACGGCCTTCTGTTGGCTGTCTAGTAAGTATTTGTACAGGTCCTCTTGGTCTGGCATGTATTTTGTCTTTCACTAAGTGGTGTAGCTTTTGATAGTAAACAACACCAATAAATATATCTGCTACTAATTTTTCCCCTGTAATTCCATTGTACATTACTTCTCGGCCATTATATTTAAACCCAAGCCGTAATAATTCTTTCTTAAGATCTTCAATATTTTCGCTAGAGAAGGGTGTACCATCAACAAATCTTCCAGAAAGAGCTCCGACTTTACCGGCTAGAGATTCCAACATTTGACCTATTGTCATACGTGAAGGTATGGCATGTGGGTTGATTATTAGATCTGGGACTATACCATCCTCCGTAAATGGCATATCCTCTTGTGGTACAATTAAACCTATGACACCCTTTTGACCATGCCTTGATGCAAACTTGTCACCTAGTTCGGGTATTCGTTCATCTCTAACTTTAACTTTTACTAATCGATTTCCTTCTATATTTTCAGTGATAAAGACCATGTCAACAATTCCTTCTTCTCCGTGTCGCATATCTACAGAAGTCTCCCTCCTTGGAACTCTTGAAAGATATAATTCACGATACTCCTCTGAAAATCTTGGAGGACTTGTTTTTCCTATAAGTACGTCTCCAGATTTAACATAAACCTCTGGTTCAATTATTCCATCTTCTGCTAAATGTTTATAGGACTCAGCCGCGCGATATCCTCTTACTGATTTATCAGGTATTTCAAATTTATCTTCATCTCCACCAGGATATTTTCGCTCTTCATCCTCATAAGTTCTAAAGAATGTAGACCTAGCAAGACCTCTTTCTATAGATGCTTTGTTCATAACAATTGCGTCTTCCATATTATAACCATAATAAGAAAGAACTGCAACTATGAAATTCTGGCCAGCTGGACGAGTATCAAATCCTATTAAATCCATTGGTTTCGTTTTAACTATAGGTTTCTGTGGGTAGTGTAAAAGATGTGATCGCGTATCAACTCTATGTCTAAAGTTTGCGCTAGGAATACCTAATGCTTGTTTTACCATACCAGCCTCGTAGCTGTTTCTCGGAGATTGATTATGTTCTGCAAATGGGATAACTGACGCACCAACACCAAGAATTGTTGCTGGACATATTTCCAAATGTGTGTGTTCAGGAGTTACTTCTTCTGGAGTTAAAGCAATATAAGCATTTTCTTCTTCTTCGGCATCTAGGTATTCAACTATACCTCTTTCTATTAAATCATCTATGGACCATTTACCACTCTTTATTTTCTCAATATGCTCTTTCTTCAACTTAATTTTTCCATTTTCAACAATAATAAGAGGACGACGGACTCTGCCAGCGTCGCAATTTACATAAACCTCATTAACATCTTCGTAATAAGCCACATTTATTTCATGACTTATTTCGCCACTTCTTCTCATTTTTCTAATCTCTGATACTAAATAATTTGGATCTGAATGAAAACCTATAAGCCTGCCGTTCAGAAAAACACTAGAAAGACCACTACTTCGAGGTGGTATAGCACCTAACTCTTCAAGCGGAGTAACACCCAGTTCATAGAGAATTGTTTCTACTTGATTTTCATCTATTCCAACAGATATGTAAGCCATTAGTGCAAGATTTTTAACTAAGCCACAGTTCGGCCCTTCTGGCGTTTCATTAGGGCAAATTCTACCCCAATGAGTACCATGTAAATCTCTAGCTTCAAAGTGAGGCTGACTTCGTGCAAGTGGGGAGACAACACGTCTAAGATGACTTAATGCCGACCTATAATTTGTCCTATCCAGAAGTTGGCTTACACCAGTTTTTCCACCTACCCAATTTCCAGTAGCAAGAGCATGCTTTAGCCGCTCAGTTATTAGGTCAGCACGAACCGTTGTTTTGGTAAGAATCGGTTTACCTCTTGTAATGGCTCGTTGCAATTGATATTTTATATCTTTTGCCAAGTTATTAAAAGCTACTCTAAATAGACTCATTAAAAGATCGCCAGCGAGCCTTAATCTTTTATTTGCATAGTGATCTTTATCATCAGGTTTTCTTTTACCGAGAGCCAATTCGATTAACTTTCGAGCCATATGCCCTAAGAAATATGCCTTCTTGAGTCTATCTTCGGGGAGTGTACCAATATGTGGTAATAAGTAATAATCTATAACTTGTTGCGCCCTTTGTATACGATACTCCCTCATTTGACCCACAGCTACACGTTTTCCTATATAGTCTAAAGCATTTTCTTCGGTTTGTATCCTATTTCCAGGTACAAAAATATGTTTAGCTTCATCTAAAGATGGAACTAATTCTCTAACGATATCCTCATCTCCGCCTACAACATCTACAATCTCTTTATCTGAAACAACACCTAATGCCCTTAATAAAATTGCAAATGGGATTTTACCAGGAACAGATGGCATTGATACTTGTAACGTTCCATTCTTTTTCCGTTCGATCAATAGAGGAGCCCTAAAACCTCTACGAACGGAAAAAACTTTAGCTACATGAGTAATATTTCCAGATTTATCAGCTTCATCAACAAGTACTCTATTTGGAGCTAAATCTTCTTGAGCCACAAGCACTCTTTCAGACCCATTTATAATAAAGTAACCACCAGTATCTTTTGGGTCCTCACCAAGTTTAATAAGCTCTTCATCACTTAAGCCGTGTAGAAGACAATATTTTGATTTAAGCATTATCGGAAGCATCCCAATAAAAACTTCCTCTGTTTGTTCTGGACTTTCAATTCCGTTTTCCGACCTATAAACAAGAGTCATTTCTAGATATAAGGGCGCGGCATATGTTAAATTTCGTAACCGTGCTTCAGAGGGATATATTGGAACCATAGTACCTGTGGGCTCTCTAATAGATGGACGGCCTACTCTTATTCTTCCTAATCTTACATAAAAGGATGCTCGCTCTTCTCTGTTTGTCCTTCTAGTAATTTCTGGCTCAATTATACCTATTTCATTTATAACTTGCTGAAGACCATGTTCAACAAACTCGTTGAATGAATCAAGATGCTGTCTTACTAGACCTTTCTCAATAAGTTGAGCTTTAATTAATTCCCACAAATCATCTGGAGTAAGCGCAAATTCAGACATATACATACTCACCTATAAGAATAATGATTTACCTCCTTAAACTTCAAAACTTCAAATAAAATTCTTTTGTTATTTTCAATATTCAAGTATCCGCCTCCCACAAAACCATAGCGGGCCCGGGGGGAATCGAACCCCCGACCGCCGGGTTTCTTCCCGGCATCATATCGGTTAAAAGCTTCACCTTCCACACCCTCCGGCGTGGAATCCGGCGCTTTCGGTGATTTCTCTGCCGACTGAGCTACGGGCCCTATGTGGGTTTGTGTTAAGTCTCAATGTTTCACTTATAAATTTTTCTAAGGAAAAGGAATTAAGGTCTCTAAACTACAAATTAATGATACAGAAAGGCGTCAAGTAAAAAGTACAAAGTTTAAAGTAAATAATAGAAATTTGGCGCCCAGGCCGGGCTTCGATCCCGGGTCGCGGGAGTGACAGTCCCGCATGCTAGGCCTGGCTACACCACCTGGGCATTTAGCTCAATATTTAAGATGAATAGGTGAATAAAAATTTTTTGGTTTTGTTTTAGTAACATCCAAGAATGGGTGATTTAAAAAGGGTACGACAATAGTTAGTATATGCGCGAGAAAACAAGTATCGTCGTACCCCCTAAATATAAATGATCTTGGTAACATCCGAGAATGAGTGATATAACACTGTTTTTTGCTGGTCAAAAGTTAAAATGCCGTAGATCATTTATAAATCACTCATTTTCTAAATGTTATCATATAATAACCAGAAGTAAGAAGAGATGACGAAAAGAAGACCTTCTCTCAATACCGAAAAGCCTACATTTGTACACGAATCTGAATCTTCTAATGAGTGATGAAATGGAGTCTAATTACAAATTTTCAAAATTTATCAAGACAAGGTAACATCAGAGAGTGGATGATTAATAGATGAATCATCATGACTTTCTAACTCTTAAGCATAAAAAACAATATCGTATCACCCATTCTTGGATGTCATCATGTAGTGAAATCTTTGTTAAAATAAATAACTGTGATATCTCCTGACAACCAACTTAAAATTAGTTTTTTACTATCGCTAGGACACCACTCTACTTGTGAGGGGGCATCATCAGAATCATTATAGTAATATTTCCAGCTTAAGTCGAAACTATTTGTAATCTTCAAATCATTAAGATTTATCAGCTCGAGTCTGTTATCGCTACAAATTACTGCAACATATTTTCCATCTGGACTAGAAGCAATGCTTTTAATCTTTATTATTTCCTCTTCAAATTTTTCGATTATATCTAAGGGTCTAATATCAATAACCCCCGCAATATAGTTGTCTCCGGGAATACCTTGAGAATATCGCTTTTTATTTAATTCAAAGAAGTGATTAAACTTCCCTGAGAGGTAGTCTTTTTCAAATTTCTCAAAATTAACAACTACTATATAGTTA
>JAGGXT010000324.1 GCA_021162905.1 Candidatus Odinarchaeota archaeon
GTACATACCAATACTAAATTAACTCCTAGGGGGACTATATAATAAATGTACGTTGAGGAAAGCACATTAAAATTTATACTTACAGAATTGATATCTACACTTATTTCTGAGATGGAGCGATTGGGAATTTCACCATTTGCTGGGCCACTTATAGCTAGATTTGAAGAGCGTTTTAATGAACTTTTCAAAATGACGCAAACCTCTACAATTTCAGAGGTTGATGAGCTAAAGAAGAGAATCGACGAGTTACGAAAAACAGTACAACTTTACGAGGCAAAATTAGCAGAAAAGGAAAAGCAAATTCAATACCTCTCAAAACAGCTTGAGCAAATAAAAGCGTCTGCAGGAGCATCAACGGATATTGCTCAGAGAGTAGAAAACTTAAGAAATAGCCTATTAGAGTGTAGAAAGAAATTAGAGTATTACATTAAAAGAGTACAAATGCAAGAAGAAGAACTAAATAGATTATATAATCTTACTGAAGATGATCCAACTTATCAGCCATACTACGTCTTAAGAGACGAAGCACCAAATTGGGTAAGTATTAGAAATATTTCTGATTTAACGGGAATTCCTATTTCGAAAGTTAAAAAGATACTTGAGAACTTTGAAAGAAGAGGGCTTATTGAAATAAAAAACGATCAGGCAAGATGTTTAATGGTAATAAGGCCTACCAGATAGACATCGAGATAGTATTAATTTGTATATTATGTTGTATATGAAGAAAGAAGAAAGGAAAACATCTATATAGGGGTTAAACTACTTTTTATATATTAAGAGGATTAGATTCTATTGGAGTGATTTACCATGGTTGCTATTGAGTCGCTTCCTATTGAAACATATGCATCAATTGCTCTTATTTTAGGAGGCATAGCGCTAGCGAGTTGGTTTTTTGAGGCACTCTCTGACAAAATACCGATTTTCGGTAAAATACTTACACCAATAATAAAGATAATTGGAATATTTGGCTTCTTTATTGGCATCGCGGACATAGTTGTAGCCTATTATGCATTTAGTTCAAGAGCACTTAATACATTTACCTTGGTAATGCTTGCACTTCTCGGAATCGCTCTCTTCATTGCACCACTTACAAAAATACCTATTGCAGCATTTGCTGCGCTTCTTTCAGGAGCTGCGCTTGCTATGTTAGTACTTTCAGCTATACCTCCCAACTGGTGGGATACCCTAGTCCTGATAAGTCCAGTCCTAACTAGAACAAATATCGCAATTGCTGCTTTCATTATAGGTGCTGTTATTGTTTATAGTATAACTAGGATGATCACCGATATAATTGAATTTATAGGAAAAATTTTGACATTTAAACCCATTGCTTTCATTATTGCATTTCTGGCCATTGCTGAGGGCATAGCAATTCTTCTGGGTACAACAATTTGGATTTATATAGCACCATACCTAAGCGCTTATACATAGCTTTTTTATTTTCTTTATTTTTTCATATTTTTATCTAAAACAAAAATATTTTTAAGGCAACATATATTTTCTTCTACTCTACTTACTTAATGGTGACACAGAATGCAAATCCTACTTTCTACCGAGCTAGCTGTAAAGATCTTAGTTGGATTTTCAGTAGGTGCAATCATCGGACTTGAGAGGCAAAAATGGAAAGAAGAACAGCCACTAGGCCTCAGAAGTTTTGGGTTAATAAGCTTATTTGGCACACTTGTAGTGATAACTAACGACCAATTACATGAGAGTATACTTATTTATTTTGCAGTAGGATTTGTAATGTTTACAGTCAGCGTATACACGGTATATAGAGTATGGAAGACAGCAGAATACGGACTTACCACATCTATTGCATTTGTGATAGCCTTTTTGCTTGGCCTTCTAGTTGGTCTTGATAACGGTTATAACAATGCAATGGTTTTAGCAGCAACCGTATCAATATTTACAACATTTGTCCTTTCTATGAAAGGAGAATTTACAAAAATAATCCATGAATTATCATCAGAAGAAATTACTTCAGCTTTAGAATTAGGGATTTTGCTTCTTCTATTTTATCCACTTATACCAGCAGGTGTTACGGATCCAATATTCCATACTATAGACTTACAAACTTTTTATTTCCTGATGATCATTTTACTATCAATAATGTTTGTAAATTATATCCTTATAAAGAAGTTTGCATATCGTGGCATTTTGCTTTTTGGAATTTTCGGGGGCTTGGTAAATAGCGAAGCTACTGTAATGAGTTTAGGAAGGCATTATAATGAGATAGATGAGCAGTATAAAGATTACATAAGATTGGGAATTTTACTAGCAAATGTTTCAATGTTACTAAGAAATATCTTTATCGCAGCAATATTAGATCCTACCGTGTCAAAAGATCTTGTGAGAATACTTATTATTCCACTAGGAATTTTCATTTGCATAGGAATCATAAGAGTCATGTTATTACTAAGAAGAGAAAGAAGAGAATTAGAGGATTTGGCAACACCTGAGATTGAAACTCCTTTTTCCCTAAAAACGGCTGCAAAGTTTGTAGTAGTTTTCGCGGTTGTTACTTTTCTTTCAGTGCTACTCGAGTCGGTTTTCGATGTTTACGGGATATATATAGCTGGCGTTATTGGCGGCTTAGCTAATGCAGGAGCTGTTACTTTAGCATCGGTAACATTATTTGCAACAGGAAAAATATCTGCCGTAGACGCAGCTATTTCTATCATTTTAGCAAATGTCTCTGCTGTAGCGAATAAAATAATTTATGCAAAAGCAAGCAATTTAGAAAAAGAGATAATAAGGAAAATACGTAATGATGCTATAGTTTTCTTTACTATAGTAGTCATCTACTTATTTATTATATCTACAAATCTTTTACCGATTCAAGCACTTTTATAAATTCATTGCATTGGTCCTTATTTATGTCACAGAGGATTATCTCTCTCAATTTAGTTCCACCTTTTATAAAAGCAAGAATTTCATTTATCATAATCTCTGCCGCATCTTTTTTTGAGACGCCACCCACTCCTGTTCCTAATGCAGGTATAGCTAAAGAAAAAACATCTTTAAGATCCTCTGCAACTTTTAATGCAGCTTTTATAGCTTTTCTTACATTTTCTTGATTTATTCGCATTGCGGGGCGTTCCATCGTAGGAGTATGAACTACATATTTTATATTTAATTTACCAGCGGTCGTATAGATAGCAGAGCCTACGGGTACAGGAGCTTGTTTCATGGCCTCTTTTTCTATTATATCCCCTCCAGCTCTTTTGATTGCACCAGCAACACCACCACCCATTATCATTAGACTATTTGCAGCATTAACAATGGCATCCACATTCAACTTTGTGATATCACCAAAATATACTTTTATTTCAGAATTGTTTATCCTTATCCTATAAAGAAAGGACATATCCCGACTCACCTAGAATATAATTATTTCTTCGGATATTTCAATAGTCTTTTCGGGATATATAACAATTCCCTTTTCAGAGATCTCCATTTCAACAGTCTTTAAAGAATGTTTAGAGCCACGTACTTTAATAATTTCACACGCTCGAATTTTCTCCACTCCACGTCTTAGAAGATATAATACAAGAACTCCATCAGCTATGAATGCTAGAACGTCGTGAAACATAGATCCACTCATATACTTTTGTGCAGTGCTTACAATAGTCATTCTATTCCTTTTAAGTGTATTAACAAATCTGATGATATTACCTCTCATTTTTAAAGGATCTTGTTCTAAGAATAAAAATTGCGTTATTGAATCTACTGCAACACGCTTAGGATTTATAGTTCTAGCTAAATCAAAAAACGCCGAAAGAACGTCATCTATAGTATATTCAATATAACCAACATTTGGATTTATCTCTGGAAGCACTATCTCCCTAGTTTGACCCGGCATTGGAGTTGGCACCGCATTAAGAATTCTAATAAGACCATCATCTTCCAATTTGTCTAGATCCCAGCCAAAGGACTTTGCATCACGTTTAATCTCATAAGGACTTTGCTCAGTGGTAATAAAAATCCCCGGCTCTCCATAATCAATAGCCCCCCTTACAATATATTGTAACGCGAACGTAGTTTTGCCAGTTCCTGGTCCACCCATTACAAGAAAATTTCGCTCTTTAGGGATACCACCATTCAAAAGTTCATCGAGCCCTTCAATGCCACTTGGAACCCTAGCTTTTATCAAAAGGATTGCCTCCGTATAATCACATTTTAGTATTATCATTCATTATTAAAATTCTTTATAGCAATATTTTCTTTTTACTAGTTTTCTTGAATGGCTTTACCCTCGATCTTAATTCAGATAGTTTTTTAAAATGCATGAAACGCTCATGAAATTTGCTAATTTTTTGCTTAGGAACTGGTCTTATAAGCTGCTTTAGAATCTTCTTTTCAATAAACTCTCTAGCTTTTTCATTAAGAGAATATGAAGAAATGGTAAAAATGTTAGTTTCATTCAAATTAAAGTATTTATTGCATTTTAAACAAAAGATTTTATACGCAGGTTCATTTACAATAGAATTGCAATGCTCACAGTAAAAACTCTCAAACTCTCTAAAGTCTGCAACTTCTAACTCTCGCTTGCAAGATGGACATACAAGCTTTTCAGCTTTACTAGAAGTGAATAATGTTTTAGGACCTATATAACCGCACCTAAAGTGTTCAATGAAAATTTTCTTAACTATAGAAGAACTACCACAATGAGGACATGTAGCAACAGTAATTACATGTGATGTCTTGCAGAGCGGACACTGAAGTATTGATGCGTAGGTTTCTCGAATAAGATATCCATTTTTTGTTAGTGTTTCCAATAAGAATTTAAGCTCAGACGGATTTATAGGGGCTATAGATTTCAACTCAGGATATGAAATAATCAAATCTCCAGTAAGTTTAATTTTCGGCAATATACGGAGTCCTTTATTCAAAATTAAATGTAAAAGCAATTTCTGAGCGTTTTCATCTAATAAAATATCAGTTACTGCTTCTTCACCAGCTATTACGAAGCCATATTGGGATACTATCGAGTCAAGATCTCTAATGATTACAGGAATGGCATTAATATTAGGCTCTTCGAATAATCCATATCTTCTAATAATTCTTCCACGTATGTCTTCAACAAAGTCAATATATTTTGTTTTATCCTCTTCACTGCTTACAGCAAGAACCAATATAGGACCTTCTACGTATGTATGAACTAATAATTTAAAGTTCCCCATAGAGATTTCACTTATCTCTTGGCCACTTATCTCTCTAGCAAAACCAAGGATTGCAGTAATAAGCCCCGAAAAAAGTACAGGATCTACATTAAACCCTTTATATGTTCTGGATAAAATTGGGGTCCCAGATCTATTAATTAACCATATAGCATATATCATGATTTATTCATCTCCATTTTGCTTAATAGAGCACCAATAATAATGGGAAGTAAGATTGTAGCATCTCCTTCAACTGTTATATGTTTAGCAGTTTCACTAAGTTTCCCCCAAGAGATTGCCTCTCGCGTTTTAGCCCCTGAGAGGCTCCCATCCCATTCTGGAGCAGTTGTTATATATACAGCATATTTCAAACCTTCTTTGAATTGGTTCCACCAAATCGTATGGTGCTTAGATATTCCACCACCTATTATAAGAGCCCCCGTATTTTTCGATTCCCAAATGATATCATTTAATAAATCTTCATCCTTTAAAATATTAATTTTGAAATCTTTATGTGTTTGATGGAACAACCATATCTGATACCCAACTGCTCCATCAGTAATTCCTGGAACAATTATGGGGATTTTATTTTTTGTAGCCCAGTATATTATTGATTCCTCGTTATCTATTCTCTTTCCAATTTCCCATATTAATTCATACGTTGACAATTCACGCAATCCACTTTCATATATATTTGAAAGTATAGGCTGGAGTTTCTTTTCTAAAATAATTCCATAGCTTTCATTAGGCACAAGAACATTTCCAAGCCTATTAATTTCCAACTTCCGAAGCATAATATCGTCCATCATAAAAGATCCATGAAAGTATTTTTGCCAAATCCTAGCCAAATCATGATCTAGAGTTCCAGTTGTTGTTATTACAACGTCAAACATTTTTCTTTTTATCAGTTCTTTAATTACCCCTCTAGTTCCTGTTGCAATTATACAAGCAGGAAATGATAAAAATCTTGTAACATCTTTCTTCATAATCATTTCCGAAAGAATGTCAACAGCTTCAGCTACTTTTGTTGCTGTGAATCCACCTGTGTTTTTTAGTTGAAGATATAAATCATAAAGTGTTATAACTGATGAAAGATTAATATCCCTAACTGGTTTTTTTAATAATGATTTTCTAGTTTTATCATAATCCCATTTCGATTCTTGACTCATATTCTTTCCACCACTATAGTCGCAGCAATTTGTGGAGAAATAACGTGTTCATTTCCATTTATCTCGATTAATAGATTCCTCTCAGAGAATATATCTATCACATTAATAATAGTACCTGGAAGAATATTCAATCTGGTAACTATTCTGAGAAGATTTGGATTTATATCAAAAACTTTTATAACACGAAAATGACCCTTCTCTTCAACCTCTGAAAGAAGATTTCCACGCTTTATAATTTTCCCAACATCTTTAAAACCATATGGAATATAATTTCCATGAGGGCACTTTTCAGGATTATTAAGTAGCTCTATAATCCTTTCTTCCATTTTATCTGTCATTATATGCTCTAACTTGCATGCAATTTCAGTAGCACTTATCAAGTCAAGACCAATTATTTTAAAAAGTAATAACTCTGCAAGCCTATATCTTCTAATAAGGCTTATTGCCAATTCCATGGAGCTATCATTGAGTCTTACTCCTTTTCTTTGCGTATAATCAACTAATCCTTTTTGAGCAAGTTTTCTAAGCATTTCAGTAACGGAGGATGGGGCCACACCTAATATTCGAGCAATATCACTAGTCTTAGCATAACCGCGCCCCATTTCAATTGTCAAAGAGAAGATAACCTTAAGATAGTTCTGCATAGTTTCTCCAGAACTTTTTCGACCCAATTAGATTCACCTAATATCTACTTTTTATTTTTCTTTTTAGGTTTATTAAC
>JAGGXT010000274.1 GCA_021162905.1 Candidatus Odinarchaeota archaeon
CAACCTTCATGAAAAACTAACTGGTAAAAAATAGATAAGAGAAACAGCGAAACTATGTATAAAAAACGAGGAGAAAAAATTGCTCGAAGCCGAAACAAGAATAATCGAACGCGAAATAACAAGCAAAGACAAAAAATACCTAACCTACATGATATACATACCAAAAGACATATGGAGCGACTCCGCATTCCAACCATTCCTAGAAAAAAAGAAAATAAAAATCAGAACCATCACAAAAGACCAAGAAATAAAAATAAAAGGACCAGCACTCCTAATAACACCAACCAAAACATAAACAAACACGTCTTAATTTTATCAAAGGATATGTCAATTTTGTAAAGCACAAAATCCAACTAAATTCCTCTACTTAGAATAACCAGTCTATCAACTTCTTATTACCTCGTTGTAAATTGCGGAAGCATTTGCCTCCAATTCTGGTAATGTCATAATTTTAACTTTAGATTTTCTTGCAATGGAAGAAACAAAATTAGGCACAACAGTACCAGCCGGAACAACCACTATGGCTTTATTTGCCTTAACATTAGCTAACCTTGCTATATCTCCAAAACTCACGACCTTAGAAGGTTTAACCTCCACAGCCACAGTCTTATTTTTAGCCTTTGCAACAATATCAACTATAAATCGAACCTTACCCGTATCAGCTGGAACTTCTTCGATTACCTCAAATCCTGCACTTCTAAGAACTTTTAAAACCGCATCTTGCATTCCAACATGCGTAAACTCATGTCCACTAGCCTTAGTTTCACCAGCGCGCCCAATACGATTACTAATCTCAGTTTTACAATTCTTCTTCTCAGAACCCAACTCTTACACCTCTACATCATATCTACAAACTAATAGAAATTAAAGTTATCGTCTCATCCATTCAACAAACATAACCAAAACAGTTATCGCCAAAGAGATAATCAAAAGATACATCTTCTCTATGGGAATGAAGCTATAAACACAACTAGTTAAAATCCCCGTAAGAAAAGGATATATCAAAACATTTATAAAAAAGGGTAAAAAAGACGGCTTCGGAAACATAATTTCATAATTTTCCAAAATAAAATCTACATCAAGAGCCCTAGACATTATTCTCCGCATATCATCCAACCTCTTCAAACAAACATCCATATTACCCGCTATAACACACAAACAAAAACCCTGCATCACAACAATATGCTCATACATCCCACAAGCAAAACATAACGTTCCCTCAGGAAAATGATCGCCAGGAATACTTCCAACAACACTTTTATAAATACGCTCCACCTCAGAAACATCAATACTTCTAAAACCTCCCTCTTTCGCCATTTCCCGTATTTTTACATGCCATGATTCCTGAGGAACCCTAATACGCTTAACAGGACGACAATCAGCCATACATAACACTTTTTCACCCATCAACCAAACCACTTCCATACCTAACCAAAACAACAGCCACAAACCAACCAAATAATACACTCATAATATTCTAAGCGCACATATATAAAACACTAAGCCTACCCTCAAATATCACAAATCTAAACAAAAAACACTAGCATTAATATTTTCCACTCGAACTATATTTAATGGTCAACAAACATGAAGAATCAGCCACTAGAGACAACAACAATGCCTCTCTTCCAAATCTACTCAAACAGAAATAAAGAAGTTAATATTTCAGATTTATCGGCTTAAACGAGAAAAATGACAAAAATACAGCAACCAATTCTCTTTAACTTTACACTAGTGTAAATTGGTTTCTAACAGTATATTTCGAACAATACCATAAACCTTATCCGCGCGCTAAAACAGTTTTAGAGATCGTCGAATCAAACTCCGTAGCCAATATTACAGGTGCTGGTGTAGAAGCTTGCTCAACTTTAACCCTAAGCTTGCTCAAAAGCTCCACCTGATCCTGCAGTTTCCTTATTATCCTCTCCTGTTCCTCCAGTTTTGCCCTCAGAATTTCATTCTCACGTCTCAACCTGTAAATTTCATCCTCTCTCCGCTTACTAACCTTCTTAGCCTCTTCAATAATCCTCAATATCTCCTTACTAATATTTTTCAGCTTCAACGGCCTACGAGAAACTTCAAGAGGAGTATGGCCAGCATGAAAAGTATATCTTTTCCTTATTCTTACCTTTTTCAGCTTCACCCTTATAATAGAATATTGCCTCACCTGCATCAAGTTTAGGAACAACATTGTCAACCTCCGCCGAATCCAATGGCAACAACTCTTTATAAACCCTAAGATCCACAGGATGCACTACCTTATGAAGAAACAAAATCTCAGCCTGCGTAAGAACATCCTTCTCAACCCTAGCAGACCTCTGACTAACCTAATCTCCTCATCGTAGTCCTCAAATATGTTTAGATGACAAAATATCTTTAACAGTCTGATAGTCAAGTAATAAGTTCCATTTGCGGGAGAAATCCGACAAGATCTCTGCCTTTCATAAGTTTGCGACTATATCTAATAAACAGTCCAATTTTTAGAAATCTAACCTTCTCACGAATCTAAAAAGTAATCAAAAGTATTGTTTAAAGTATGGATAAATAAATACCTACGGCCATCAATAGACAAGAAAACATAATAAATATGAAAAAATACTTTTTCATTATGCCGTAAAACGTATCTCTCTTTTTCATCAAATCGTTAATAAACTCCTGCGAATTACGCTGGTTAGGTAACCACCTGTCCGATACATAGTATTTGTCTTCAGGAAAATATTTATTTTCAGTTCGTGAGTTGAGGAGACCTAATTTCTCCTGAACTTTTATTAAAATAGATACCAATTCATACATCCTTCTACACTGTCGACGAAAATTCAACCATCCTACTATACAAACCAAAAATAAAAAGAAAGGAAAAATTGACAATATGAAAAGTCTCAAATAAAATGGAATTTTCACAATAATTTCAAATTTAAA